>NZ_JBSGTX010000021.1:68338-112400 GCF_053607625.1 Streptomyces sp. NPDC055103 | reverse complement strand
GTTCAGACGAAGGCCGCTTCCGTGTACGGCGGTTACCGAACCGAGTGATCAAGTACGACGCACCGTTCGACGCCACACGTTAAAGATCAAGCTAGCGTCCCCGACCGAGCCCGCCCCACCTCCCCGAGGGCCTTCCCCCCAGATCCGCACGGGACTGCGGGGCGCCGGTTTCCCCCGTACCAGCGTTGGAGGAGCCACCCACATGCACCTGCCCCGCTCGCCGATCCGGCGCGGAACCATCGCCTGGGCCACGTCCGCCGCCACCCTCACGGCCTCCCAACATCGACTCGGGTGTGCAGTTCGACCACCCGGCCCTGAAGGGCAACTACCGGGGCAACCTCGGCGACGGCACCTTCGACCACGACTACAAGTACGACCCGACCGGCCAGTGCGCCGCCGGAGCGCCCTGCGACAACAACGGCCACGGCACCCACACCATGGGCACGATCGTCGGCGCGGGCGGCATCGGCGTCGCCCCCGGCACCAGGATCCACTGGCCCGACTTCTGGCCCGTGCCGTACGGGACGGGGACGAGCGGCCCAGCGCCCCGGAGGGCGTGCGGCAGTTGTTGGCGGAGCGCCTGGGCCGGCTGGGTCCCGCCGCCCGCCGGGTCGCCGACGCGGTCGCGGTCGCCGGGCAGGACGCGGCCCTCACCGAGGTCATGGACGTGGCCCGGCGCGGCGGACATCCGCGGCTCTCGGCGGCCGAGGCCACCGAGGCCGTGGAGGCGGCCGTCGCCGCGTCGGTGGTCGAGGAGCGGCGGGTGGTGAGCGAGGGCCGGCCCGTGGCCGGGCTCGCCTTCCGCCACCCGCTGGTGCGGCTGACCTGCTACGAAGGGCTGTCGGCGGCGCGCCGGCGGCTCCTGCACTCGGCGTACGCGGAGGCGGTGCTGCGCCGGCGGCCCGACGCCGTGGACACGCTCGCCGCCCATCTGACCCGGGCCGACGACCCGCGCGCCACCGGCTATCTGCGGCAGGCCGCCGAGCGGGCGGCGGCGCTCTACGCGAACGACGCCGCGGACCGCTACTACGCCGAACTCACCGCCCGACTCGACGCGCTCGCGGCCGAGTCCGCGCGGGCCCGGATCGACCGGAGCGCCGTGCTGCGCCGCCCGGGCCGCTTCGACGAGGCGGCCCGGCTGCTCGGCGGGGCCCTGGAGGAGTTGGGGAGGCGCGGGGACGCGGACGGCCGGGTGCTGGCGGCGGCGCGGCTCGCGGAACTGATGCCGAAGACCCGTGGCACGACGGAGGACGGTTTCCGGCTGCTCGACTCCTGCCCGCCCGGCCCCGGCACCCCGGCCGCCGTGGCGAGCGCCCACCATCTGGCCCGCGCAGTGCTCTGCTTCGTCGCGGGCCGGTACGAGGAGGGAGTGGTCGCCGCGCGGGCCGCGGAGGACGCGGCGCAGGCCGTGAAGGGCCCCGAGCGGCGTGGGCTGCTCGCCAGGGCGCTGGCCGCGCGGGCGACCTCGCTGGGGCTCGCGGGCCGGGTTCGGGCAGGCGGGTCCGGTGGCGGACCGGGCGATTCCGCACGCGGAGGCGTACGGCGATCCGCAGTTGCTGGCCTCGGTGCTCTCGGTGCTGCGCGAGACGGCGCGCCGGGCGGGGCGGCTGCGGGAGGCGATCACGACGGGCCGCCGGGCGCTCGCGCTCGCGGAGCGCTCGGTCGATCCGACGCGACGGTCTTCGAGCGGGCCAACCTGGCGGAGCTCCACCTCCTCGTGGAGGAGGTGGCGGAGGCGCGGCAGCTCGCCGAGACGGCGGTGCGGGGCGCGGAGTCGTACTCGGTGTGGTGCGCCCCGTACGCGCTGGTGGCGCTCGCCCGCGTCCGGATGCGGCAGGCCGAGCCCGGCGGGAGCGAGCTGCTCGACCCGGCCGAGCGGACGGCGGTGGCGCAGGGCGACCATCAGGCGGAGTACGAGGTGCGCTCGGCGCGGGCCGAGCTCGCGGTGCGGGAGGGCAGGCCGGAGGAGGCGCTGCGGCTGCTCGCGGGGTACCGGGAGGCGGGCACGGCCCATCTGACGGCCTAGGCGCTGCTGGCGTGCGGGCGGGCCGAGGAGGCCGCGGAACTGGCGGGCGCCGAGGTCGGGCGGGCGGAGCGGGCCGGTGAGCGGCTCGCGGAGACCGAGGCCCGGGCGGCGCGGGCCGCCGCGCTCGCGGCGCCGGGCCGGGAGCGGGAGGCGGCGGAGGGCTTCGCCCGGGCGGCGGCCCTGGCGGCGGAACTGCCGTATCCAGCGGGCGCACGCCGGGTGGCGGGAGCCCGCCGGAGCGGGGAGAACGGTCAGGACGGCTGACGAGGGGAGCGACGGACGCGGCTGGGGCCCGTCGGTCAGGTCGTCAGGTCGTCAGGTCATCAGATCGTCACGGCGTCGCTTCGTCACGTCGCCACGTCATTGCTTCGTCACGGCGTCGCCTTTCCACGTCGTCAGATCGTCATGTCGTCAGATCGTCCGGTCGATGTCGGTGAGGTGGGCGAAGACGACGATGTTCGCCTCGTAGCCCGTGCCTCGGTCGAATGCTCCGCCACAGGTGAGCAGCCGCAGTTCGGGCCGCCCGGTGGCGCCGTACACCTCCTTGTCGGGGAAGTCCGCCTTGGCGTACGTCCGGACGCGGTCGACCGTGAAGACGGCGACCCTGCCGTCGGCGCGGGCGACCCGGACGGTGTTGCCGGGGCTGAGCGAGTCGAGGTTGAGGAAGACGGCGGGCCCGCTGCGGGTGTCGCGGTGGCCGACGACGACGGCGGTGCCGCGCTCCCCCGGGGTGGCGCCCTTCGCGTACCAGCCGACGACCCGGGGGTTGTCGACGGGCGGGGTGGCGAGCCGCCCGGCGCCGTCGAGGCCGAGTTCGGTGACCGGGGCCTCGATGGTGATGGCCGGGACGGCGAGCGCAGTGGGGCGCGAGCGAGCCATCGGCGGGGGTGGCGGCGCCGGCCGGGGCGGGGGCGCGGCCTTGGGGAGCGCCCTGGGCTTCGCCTTGTGGTCGAGGGCGGCCGGGGCGCCGGCCGCCGCCGCTCCCGCCGCGGCCGGGCCGGGTGCGGCCGGTCCCCCGGCGCGCGGCGGGTCGGCCGGTTCCCCGTCCCCCGCCCACCAGGCGCCCCCGGCCACCAGGACGCACGTCACCGTGACGGTCCTGGTGAGCCGGAGGAGTCGCCGATGCCGGCGGGTGAGGTGGCGCCGGGGCGTGGGGCGGGACCTACGCGGCGCCATTGTCGCGGCGGCGCGAGCGACGGATCAGGACCAGTCCGGCCGTGCCGGCGAGGCCCGCCGCGACGGCCGCCCCGATGCCGAAGGTCGAGGAGTCCTCGGCGGCGATCGGCGCGCTGCCGCCGCCGCCCGCGCCGACCGGGCCGTGCGGGGGCTTGCCGTGGCCGTTACCGCCGGTGGTCGGTGGGTGGGTCGGGTTGGTGATGATGTCGCCGGGACAGTCGACCTTGAAGACCTTCTGCTTGCCGGCCCCCTGCTCGCCCTCGAAGGTCCACACGAGCTTGTACATGCCGTCGGCCAGCGACAGCGGTCCGGTGTGGCCCTTGCCGGTGGCGAGCGTGATGTGGCCGCTGAGGCTCGGGTCGTCGGCCTTCGGCGGCTGGGGGGTGATCTCCCAGTCGACTTCCTGGAGCGTGTCGAAGTTGAAGGCCGCAAGGTAGAACTTGCAGACCTTCGGCTCGTCGCGCTGGTCGTCGAAGGGCGTGCCGACCTTGTGGATCTTGACGTCGCCGTTGTCGCCGGGGGCGGCGTACGCCGACGGTGCGCCCGCGAGGGCGAGGCTGCCGAGGGCCAGGGTGGCCGCGGCGGTGGCGGCGAGAGGCCGGGCGGTACGAGCGGTCATGCGGGTTCCTCCGGAAGGAGTTCGTCGGACATTTCAAGCGATAATCCGACTATCAGTCACCACATGGACACGGAAGGTGGCGACATGCGTACACCACCCTCCGAAGTCGCCCGTCCGGCCGAGCCTCCGCGGCCGGCCCGTACAGCCGGCCCGCGCAGGCGGCCCGTACAGCCCGCCCGTGCCTCGGCTCAGATGATCCCGAAGAGGATTCCCGCCGCCAGGACGACCAGCGAGGTCAGCGCGGCCCACTTCACCGTGAACCGGGTGTGGTCGCCGAACTCCACCTTCGCCATGCCGACGAGGACGTACACGGCGGGCACCAGCGGGCTGGACATGTGCAGGGCCTGGCCGACCAGCGAGGCCCTGGCGATCTCCAGGGGGGAGACTCCGTGGGCCGCACCGGCCTCCGCGAGGACCGGCAGCACGCCGAAGTAGAAGCCGTCGTTAGACATGAAGTAGGTGAGCGGCAGGCTCAGGACGCCGGTGACCACGGCCATGTGCGGCCCCATGCCCTCGGGGATGGCGCCGACGAGCCAGTCGGCCATGTGCTTGACCATGCCCGTGCCGGTGAGGACACCGGTGAAGACGGCGGCGGCGAAGACCATGCCCGAGACATTGAGGACGTTGTCCGCGTGGGCGGCGATCCGGGCCTTCTGCTCGGCCATGTTCGGGTAGTTGACGGTGAGCGCGAGAGCGGCGCCGAGCAGGAACAGGACCGGGATCGGCAGCAGTTCCAGGATCATCGCGGTGAGCAGCACGATCGTGAGACCGGCGTTGAACCAGTACAGCTTGGGGCGGAGGGTCGCCCGGTTCGGGTCGAGCCCCTGGAAGCCGTCGGTGTCGCTCTCGTCCGCACCCGCGTCCGCGCCGGCACCGGCACCCGCACCCGTGTCGGTGCTCGCGGAGGAGCCGCCGAGCGTCTTCTTCGGCGCGTCCGCACCCGTCCCGCCGCCCGCCGCGACCAGCACGGTCTCGGTCTCCGGCACCAGGGCCTCGTCGAGCGTGAGGTAACCGATGCGGTTGCGCTCGCGGCGCCCGAGGACGTACGCCAGGGCGAAGACGAAGAGCAGGCCCACACCCAGCGCGGGGATCATCGGTACGAAGATGTCGGCGGCGTCCAGCTTCAGAGCGGTCGCGGCGCGGGCCGTGGGGCCGCCCCAGGGGAGGGTGTTCATGACGCCGTTGGCGGTGGCGGCGACGCCGGTCATGACGACCAGGCTCATGCCGAGGCGCTTGTAGAGCGGATACATCGCCGAGACGGTGATCATGAAGGTGGTGGAGCCGTCGCCGTCCAGGGAGACGATCGCGGCGAGCACCGCCGTACCGACGACGACGCGCACGGGGTCGGCCTTGCAGAAGCGCAGGATGCCCCGGACGATCGGGTCGAAGAGGCCGACGTCGATCATGACGCCGAAGTAGACGATCGCGAACATCAGCATCGCGGCGGTCGGCGCCAGCTTGCCGACCCCCTCGATAACGTAGTCGCCGAGCTGGGCCCCCTGCCCGACCGCGACGCAGAAGAGCGCGGGAATCAGTACGAGCGCCGCGATCGGCGACATCTTTTTCATCATGATCAGGACCAGGAACGTCGCGATCATGGCGAAGCCGAGGACGGTCAGCATGGAGGACACCTCACGTTCACCCTTGAACTGCCGCCGAGCGGCGGTCCGGATGACGGTAGGTGCCCTCTTCCGCCGTTAACAAGATGTTGACGCGTGAGCAATACGAGCAAAACCCCAGGTCAGAGCGGCGCCACGGCAGAGGTCCGGCTACGGGCCCGACGAGGGTTCCGGCTGGGGTGCCGGCTGCGGGTCCGACTGCGGGTCCGACTGGGGGTCCGACTGGGGGCCGACCGCGGGCGACACCTCGACGGGGAAACCGTTGAGGACGGCGGTGCCGGAGAGGGGGTCGATCCGGGAGCCGTCGAGGAGCTGGTTGACGTTGACGCCGGGGCGGGCGGCCGCCACGGTGAGCCGGGTGCCCGGCCGGTCGTGGCCCCAGCCGTGCGGCAGGCTCACCACCCCTGGGCGCACCGCGTCGGTGACCTCCACCGGCGCCTCCAGTACGCCGCCCTCCCCGGTGATCCGGGCGAGCCCGCCGTCCGTCAGCCGCAGTCGGGCCGCGTCCTCGGGGTGCACCTGGAGGGTGCAGCGGTTCGAACCACCTCCCAGGGCCGGGGTGTTGTGCAGCCAGCTGTTGTTCGAGCGCAGGTGTCTGCGGCCGACGAGCTGGAGGGTGCCCGGGGCCGGTACGGCGTGCAGCGCGGCGCGCAGCCGGGGCAGGTCGGCGGCGATGGGCGCGGGGAGGAGTTCGATCCGGCCGCTGCGGGTCTTGAGCACCTGCTGGACGCGCGGCTTGAGCGGGCCGAGGTCGATGCCGTGCGGGTGGGCCCGCAGCTCGTCGAGGGTGAGCCCGTACGGGCCGAGGCGCAGCATCAGGTCGAGCCGGCGCTCGGGTCCGGTGGCACCGGTGAGCCGGCCGGCGAACTCCTTGGGATCCGTGCCGTACGCGGGCGAGTGCTCCTGGGTGACGGCCTTGGCGAGGGTGGTGTCGACGGCGAGCTCGTCGACGGCGGACGGCGGCGCTCCGTGCATGCCGGACACGGCGAGGATCAGCCGGGCGTGGATCTCGCACTCGTCCATGGCGTCGGCTTCGAGGGGGACGGCCGCCGGGGTGTAGCGGGCCTGGTCGCGGACGGCGAAGCCGTTGAAGGCGAAGTCGAAGTGGGCGCTCCGGGAGGGCGGGGGCGGGGGCAGGAGGACGTCGGCGTGGCGGGTGGTCTCGTTGAGGTACGGGTCGACGGCGACCATGAGGTCGAGGGAGCCGAGGGCGGCGTCGAGCCGGTTCCCGTCGGGGGCGGAGAGGACGGGATTGGCGGCGACGGTGATCACCGCCCGGATGCGCCCGTCGCCCGGCGTCTCGATCTCCTCGGCGAGCGCGACGAGCGGCAACTCTCCCTTGGCCTCGGGGTGGTGCGAGACCCTGCTGTGCCGGCGGCCGAGGGCGAACCCCTTGCCGGGGCCGGCCGGGCGCGGGGCGGGTGCGGTGGCGGAGAGCGGGAAGAGCGCGCCGCCGGGCCGGTCGAGGTTGCCGGTGAGGACGTTGAGGACGTCGACGAGCCAGTTGCCGAGGGTCCCGTACGCGACCGTGGAGCTGCCCATCCGCCCGTAGACGGCGGCGGAGGGTGCGGCGGCCAGTTCGCGGGCGAGGGTACGGATGGTGGTGGCGTCCACGTCGCAGGCGGCGGCGACGACCTCGGGGCTGAACTCCCCCACCGCCGCCCGTACGTCCTCGACCCCTTCGACGTGGGCGGCGAGCGGGCCGAGGTCGGTGAGGCCCTCCTCGAAGAGGGTGTGGACGAGGGCGGCGAGGAGCAGCGCGTCGGCGCCGGGGCGGATGGCGACGTGGCGGTCGGCGAGGCGCGCGGTGCGGGTGCGCCGGGGGTCGACGACGGTGAGGGTGCCGCCGCGCCGCCGCAGCGCCTTGAGCCGGCCCGGGAAGTCGGGGGCGGTGCACAGACTCCCGTTGGAATCCAGCGGGTTGGCGCCGAGGATCAGGAGGTGGTCGGTGCGGTCCAGGTCCGGGACGGGCACGGCGAAGGGGTCTCCGAACAGCAGGCCGCTGGAGACGTGCTTGGGCATCTGGTCGAGCGTGGACGCGGTGAAGAGGTTCCGCGTGCGCAGGGCGCCGATGAGCAGGGGCGGGTAGAGGGCGCCGGCGATCGTGTGCACGTTGGGGTTGCCGAGGACAATACCCACGGAGTCCGGCCCGTACTCCTCGACCAGCGGCCGGATGCGGGCGGCGATGGTGTCGAACGCCTCGGCCCAGCTCACCTCCTGGAGTCTGCCGTCCTTCCTGACGAGAGGGCGGCGGAGCCGGTCCGGGTCGGCGTCGACCTCGGGGAAGGCCGCACCCTTGGGGCAGATGAACCCCTGGCTGAACACGTCCTCGCGGTCGCCGCGTGCTCCCGTGACCCCGGCGCCGTCGGGCGTCAGGGTCAGGGTCAGTCCGCAGGTCGCTTCGCAGAGGGGGCAGATGCGCAGGGCGGTGGGCATGACGTCTCCCTGGTGCGTGCGTCGGGTGGCGCCGAGCATACCGACTGGTAGGCATGTACGGGAGGGGTGCGCGGGAGCGGTGTCCGGGAGCCGCGGCGCGGGTGGCTAGGAAAGAGAGGGCGCCAGGTAGGCGTACAGGAGTTGGCGGGTCTCGTCGATCAGGGCCGGGTCGCCCTCGGGGTCCGTGCGGAAGGCGAGCCGGACGAGGGCGTCGGCGGTCTCGACGCCGACGAGGACCTTCCGGCGCAGGGACTCGTCGGCGGTGCGGCCGAGGTGGACGGCGAGCAGCCCGCAGAGCCGCTCGGCGACGAGGTCGTTGGGATGCCCGACGGAGCCCTCATCGGCGGCCTCCGCGTCGGCGGTGGCGGCCGCGACGCCCGGATCGGCATCGGCATCGGCATCGGCATCAGCCTGCGCTCCCACCTTCGCTCCTGCCGCTGCCTTTCTCCCGACCTCTTTCCCGGCCTCGTCCGCGGTATCGCCCGCCGCCTCGCCCGCCGTCTCGCCCTGCACGCCTCCCGGCACGCCGAAGTCGACGAGCGCGAAGCCCGGGACGGTCCGCTTCATGGCGATGAACTCGTCAAGGACGCCGTCGATGGCTCCGTACGCGTCAAGGAGGGGCGTCGCCGCGAAGCGGGCGGAGATCCGCTCGGCGTACTGGTCGAGGTTGCGGTGGGCGAGGGCGGCGACCATCGCCCGTTTGTTGCCGAAGAAGCGGTAGACGGAGCCGATGGGGACGCCCGCGCGGACGGCGACGGCGCGGGTGCTCAGCTGCTCGTAGCCGGTCTCGTCGAGGAGAACGGCACAGGCGTCGAGGATCCGGGCGAGCCGCTCCGCGCTGCGCTGCTGGACGGGGGTGCGGCGGAGCACCGGTGGGGTCTTCTTCGGGCGGGTCTGGGGCACGGGGACCATGATGCCGCTCCGATCAGGGTCAGGCGATCAGCAGGCCGATGCCTCCGAGGGTGTACGCGATCATCAGCAGGAACAGCGGCAGTTGGCCCGCGACGGCCCGGGCCGGCGGGAAGAGCCGGACGGACCGGTCGTGGGCGGCGACGACACCGAGGACGTGACCGGTGACGATCGCGGCGACCTGGAGGGTCGCGAGGCCGCCGGGACCCAGTGGTGGAGCGGGCGCGAGGGCGTTGTCAGTGCCCACTGCCATGATGACTGTACGTGGTCCTTCGGTAGCCAGAAGTGAGAAGTAGTGGGCGACGAGGTAGCCGAGGGCGATGGGCAGGAGCGAGTGCGCGAAGGAGGTGAGAGGTGTGGTGAGGGACCGGTCCATGAGGCGGAGGGCGCCCGCGCAGAGTCCGTAGCAGGCGGCGGCCAGGGCCACGACGGCGAGCAGGCCGAGGGTGGCGGTGACGGTGGGGTCGAGGGAGGAGGTCTGGAGGGTGGTGATCCAGCGGGGGTTGTCGGAGAGGCCGTCGTAGGCGGTGGAGCCGAGGAGGACGCAGACGGTGGCGACGAGACCGGGGGTCTGCGGGGTGGAGTCGAGGCTGTGGAAGGGGGAGCGCAGGACGAGGCGGCCGTCGGTGCGGCGGCCGAGCGGTGAGAGTCGGGCGAGGAGGGAGGAGTAGACCTCGAAGGGGTCGGCGTGGGCGAACCAGCGGGCGCCGTAGCGGGCGGCGCCGAGGAGTTGGACGCCGGCGTGGACGGCGAGGGCGATGAGGAGGGTGGTGGTGGAGGTGTTGTCGGGGGCGACGAGTTCGAGCCAGGTGAAGAGGAGGAGTCCGGCGGCTGCCGGCCGGATGCCGACCGCGGCGGGCAGCGGGCGCGGGTTCCGTGGCGGGCGGAGCGCGTGGAGGGTGCGGAGCGGGTTGAGGAGGCGCCAGACGGGGCCGAGGAGGAGGGAGGCGGGGACGAGTCCGACCCAGAGGAGGACGTAGAGGGCGCCGGGCGCGGGGTTGCGGTCCGGGTCGTCGGGGCCGAGGAGGAGGTGCAGGAGGAACAGCAGGGCGACGGCGGCGCCCAGGAGGCGGAGGGCGGTACGGGTGGCCGGCGCGTCGGCCACGCGCTGGACGGCCGCCGGGACGGGCCGCCCGGCCTCGTCGCCGCGGAAGCGGGACGAGGACCAGAGCAGGCCGAGGGCGAGGAAGGAGACGAGGAGTGCGGTGAAGGCGCCCGCGTAGGCGTAGAAGGGTGAGAGGGGGAGGTCGTGCTGCGAGCCGACGCCGTGGGCCAGCGGGAGGCCGGGGGTCGGGGTGAGCGCGAGGCCGGGGGCGGGGGCCGGGACGCCGGTCACCGGACGACGAGTTGGGTCAGGAGGAGCCCCGACTCGTGGGTCTCGACCTCGAAGAGGCCGGTGCGGTCGGCGGTGAGGGTGAGGGTGGCGGGGACGCCGGGAGTGAGGGGGAGTTCGCGGTCGTAGCCGTGCACGTGGAGCGTGTCGGCGCGGTCGCTGGTGACACGGAGGGTGAGGCGCTCGCCCTTCTTCAGCTCGATGCGGGAAGGGGGTGGTTGGAGGGTCCGGCCGGTGATGGTGAGCGCGACGGTCCGGCCGGTCTCGGACGGTCGGGGGCTCGGTGGCGCGGCGGTGGCCGTGGCGGTGCCGGACGGCCGGGGGCTCGGTGGGGCCGGGGCGGCGGGGGTGCCGTCCAGGCGGACGGTGGCCTGGACCGGGGCACCGGCGACGGCCCAGACCGTGTGGTCGTCCGCGTGGAGGCGGACGGTCAGGGTGCGGACGCCTGGCGGTACGTAGCCCCAGGCGCCGTACAGCCGGGCGGTCTCCTTGCCGTCGGCCAGGAGGCGGGCGTGGCCACGGCCGGGGAGGGCGGCGCCGCCGGTGCTGTCGGGGGTGAAGCGGAACCTCTCCACCGTGAGGTGGACGTTCCAGCCGCCCTCGGTGTCGGGCCTGGTCTCGATGCGGACGGTGGGGGCGTTCGCCGCGGGGACCTCCCGCAGCCGGTGGCCGGCCTCGTCACGGGCCGGGAGCAGGGTGCCGCTGCTCCCGGTGGCCTCCTCGTGGCTGGTGCCGGGGTTGTGGTGGGTGGTGGGCCGGTCGCCGCAGCCCGCGAGGGACAGTGCGGCGGCCAGGACGAGCACCAGGGAGAGGAGGGGCGTCGCCGCCCCGCGTGGGTGCGTCACGCCGTCCCCTCCTCGCGGGGCCGGGGGTCGGCGGACATGGGGGTGGGGGTGGAGGTGGAGGTGGAGGGGGAGGTGATAGCGGAGGTGGCGGCCTCGGGGGCGGCCTCGGGGGCGGGGGTGGCCATCGCCGGTGTGCGGGTGCCTGCGGCGATGACCGCCCAGAGGACCCAGACGACGCCGAGCAGCAGGCGGAACCAGGCCGGGCTGAGGGGGATGCCCGGGACCATCAGGACGGCCTTGTCGAAGGCGTCGAGCAGGGTGAGGGCGCCCAGGGCGACCGTGGTCCAGGCGAAGACGGGGCGGGTGGGCCGCAGAGCGAGGCCGATGAGGGTCCACCACACGCCGGTGAGGAGCAGTGCGAGGGCCGGGACGACGGTGGGGGTGAGGGCGAGGGTCGAGCCGGCCACGTCCAGGGTCAGGCCCGCGAGGCCGACGAGGGTGGCCAAGCCCGCGAGCCGGTGGCCGCGCAGACGGCGCCACCACAGGGCGAAGCCGGTCAGGGCGAGGACGAGGGCGCTGCCGAGGGCGAGTTGGGTCTCGACGCGCTCGATGCCGCGGGCGCCGTACCAGTCGCAGCCCGCCGGGAGGCGCCGCTCCGGGACGCTGTAGTCGGCGCAGACGAGGAGCTGGGCGAGCTTGACCGGCTCGCCGACGAGGCGGTCGGTGTTCCCGGAGACGTCGCCGCGGCGTTCCCCGCAGCCGGGCAGGGCGCCGGGGCTGGACGCGCCGGCGTCGGTCTGCCAGCAGTTGCCGCTGCCCTGGCCGTCCCAGGAGACGTCGGTGCGGTTGGGGCGGGAGTTGCCGGCCTTGTCGACGCCGAGATGGTTGGCGGCGTAGCGGTTGTGGTGGGAGGTGTCGGCCTGCTTGCCCCAGGCGGACTCGCCGCGGATGAAGGCGGGTACGGCGTTGAGGTAGAAGGCGGTGCGCTGGTGGCCGTACACCCAGTTGTTCTCGTAGAGGTTCCAGTTGCCGCCCGCGGTGATGATGCCGGTGCCGGGGGGCATGGAGATCTGGGGGCAGACGACGCCCCGCTCGTAGCCGCGGTCGACGGGCGGCTTGGCGCAGGTGCCGTCGGCGACGTACGGGTAGTAGTTCTCGTTGTTGTCGTGGATCAGGTTCCGCTCGAAGCGGGCGTGGTTCTGGGGCAGCCCGGGGTGGCCGGGGAAGGCGGAGTCCATGGAGGCGCCGCCCATGTTGTGGTCGAACTCGTTGTCGTGGACCCAGACGGAGTCTCCGGCGGTGCCGGAGTAGCCGACCATGTTGTGGTGGCTGCGGCAGCCGGTGATCTCGATGGAGTAGCGGGGGACGTCGTAGCCGCGGCCGTCGTTGATGTTCGAGGCCGAGCCGGGGTAGATGCCGGAGTCGCCGTTGCCGTACGACTCGCAGTTCTTGTAGAGGCCGTGGTCCGAGGCGAACGTGAGGAAGCCGTACTCGTCGTTCCAGCGGGTGAGGACGTCGTCAATGACGAAGCCGTCGGCGGCGAGCACGTACAGCGAGTTGAAGGTGGTGCGCTGGGCGGTGAAGTTGCGGAAGTAGACGCCGTCGGACCCGTCGGCCCTGACGCCGTTGAGCTTCTGGTACTTGGCGTCGATGACGACGTCCGTGCGGGTGGCGCCGGTGCCCTCGATCTGGAGGTTCTTCTTGCCGAAGATCGCGACCAGGTTCTGGTTGTGCGGGCACTGCCGCTGCTGCTCGTAGCTGAGGATCTGGTAGCCGAAGGAGGAGGTCGGCGCCTTGAGCGAGGCGCACGCGCCGGTGGGCGCGGGCAGCGAGGGCTCCTCCTCGTAGAGGCCGGGGAGGATCGCGATCGTCATGCCCGGCCGGTCGACGGCGTCGACGGCCTCCTGGAGGTGGCGGTAGCCGTCCCGCGCGCAGCGGTCGAGGAGGGCGAGGTTGCGGGCCTTGAGCGGGGCCGGGAAGGCGGATGTCCGGCGCGTGAAGTCGGCGCGGTCGGTCTTGCAGACGAGGAGGTCGGGTTCTCCGGTGCGGAGCGTCGGCACGCTGCCGGAACCGTCGGGGAAGGTGACGGGCCGCTCCTCGTGGGCCTGGGCCCCGGGCGCGGTGAGCAGGGTCGCGGCGAGGGCCGCGAGCACGGCCGAGAGGGCGAGGAGGAGTCTTCGGGTCCAGGACATGCGCGTGAGAGTAGAGCATTGTTCATCTTTTCTGACCCCCTCGCGCAGACACCAATTCGGGGCGCCTATGCGGAACGCCTCCCGCCATGCCCCGTTGACGGGAGCGCCGCGGAATCCTACGGTCATCCATAGGATTCCCTTGCGGGCTCAGGACAGGAGCGGGCGATGACCACGGAGCAGGCCAGGAAGACGGCCGAGGCGCTCACTTACAGCACCGGTTTCGGCAACGAGCACAGCTCGGAGGCGGTCCCCGGCGCACTGCCGCACGGCCGCAACTCGCCGCAGCGCGCACCCCTCGGCCTCTATGCCGAGCAGCTCAGCGGCAGCGCCTTCACCGAGCCGCGGGCGCACAACCGCCGCTCCTGGCTCTACCGGATCCGCCCCTCGGCCGCGCACCCGCCGTTCACTCGGATCGACGACGGCGCGCTGCGCGGTGCCCCCTTCACCGAGACGGTGCCCGACCCCAACCGGCTGCGCTGGAACCCGCTGCCCGAGCCGGCCCCCGGCACCGACTGGCTCGCGGGCCTGTGGACCCTCGGCGGCAACGGCGACGCGACCCAGCGCACCGGCATGGCCGTGCACCTCTACCACGCCAACGCCTCCATGGAGCGGGTCTTCGGCGACGCCGACGGCGAGCTCCTGATCGTCCCCGAGCGCGGCGGCCTCCTGCTCCGTACGGAGCTCGGCCTGCTCGCCGCCCACCCCGGCGAGGTCGCGCTGATCCCCCGCGGCGTCCGCTTCCGCGTCGAGCTCCTCGACGAGAGCGCCCGCGGCTACGTCTGCGAGAACTACGGGGCGCCCTTCCAGCTCCCCGACCTCGGCCCGATCGGCGCCAACGGCCTCGCCAACGCCCGCGACTTCCGGGCGCCCGTCGCCGCGTACGAGGACGTCGAGAGCCCGGTCGAGGTGGTCAACAAGTACTGCGGCCACCTCTGGTCGGCGACCTACGGCCACTCCCCGCTGGACGTCGTCGCCTGGCACGGCAACCACACCCCGTACGTCTACGACCTGCGTCGTTTCAACGTCATCGGGACGATCTCCTACGACCACCCCGACCCGTCGATCTTCACGGTCCTCACCGCGCCGTCCGACACCCCCGGACTCGCGGGCGTCGACTTCGTCGTCTTCGCCCCGCGCTGGCTGGTCGGCGAGGACACCTTCCGGCCGCCGTACTTCCACCGCAACGTGATGAGCGAGTACATGGGCCTGATCGAGGGCGCGTACGACGCCAAGGCCGAAGGCTTCGTGCCCGGCGGCGGCTCGCTGCACAACATGATGTCGGCGCACGGCCCCGACCGGGAGACCTTCGACAGGGCCAGCGCGGCGGAGCTGCGGCCGCAGAAGATCGACGACGGCCTTGCCTTCATGTTCGAGACCCGCTGGCCGGTGACCGCGACCCCCCAGGCCGCGAACGCCGACCATCTGCAGAAGGGGTACGACGACGTATGGCAGGGTCTTGAGCGCCACTTCCGGCCGTAGGGTCCTGGCCGTAAGCCCTTAGGCCCTGTCCGTCGTACGGAGAACACGTGACCGCCTTCGCTCCCGACTCGCTGGTCCTGAACCGCAAGCTGCCGCTCTGGTATCAGGTCTCGCAGTCCCTGCGCGCCTCGATACTGGGCCGCACGCCCGACGCCTCGCTGCGGCTGCCCACCGAGGAGCAGCTCGCCGCCCACTACGGCGTGAGCGTGCTGACCATGCGGCAGGCCCTCAAGGAGCTGGAGGAGGAGGGCCTGATCAGCCGGCACCGGCGGCGCGGCACCTTCATCGAGCCGGGTGCCCGCCGCTCCACCCCGCGCCGGCTGCTCGGCTCGATCGACGCGATCGTGGCCCAGCAGTCCGGCGAGCGGACGACGGTCCTCGGGCACGGCACCGAGCCGGTGCCGGGCGAGCTCACCGAGTACTTCCCGGACGTGGCGGAGGTCGTGTCGTACCGGCGGCTGCGCCGTGACGGGGAGAGCGGCGAGCCGACCAACTGGGTGGAGAACGCGGTGCTGCCGGAGCTGGCCGCCGCGATCGACCCGGCCGATCTGGAGCGCTGGCCGATGACGAAGGTGCTGCGGGACGTGGTCGGGGTCCGGATCAGCCGCATCACGGACACGGTCGAGGCCCGCCTCGCCGACCCGGAGACGGCGGGCCTGCTCCAGGTCCCGCTGCTCTCACCGATCCTCCACTACACCGGCGTGACCTACGACGCGGACGGCCGGGTCGTCGACGTGGCCCGCATCCGGTACCGCGGCGACCGCTTCTCCTTCACCGTGACGGTGGAGGCGCACTGACAGCGCTGGTTAGCATGCGGGGCGTGACGGAAGCCCCGGGTTCGAAGGACGCCCCACCCGCCCTCGACGACCTGCCCCTCCTCGACGACCTCATGCCCTGGTCCGTCGCGCCGCTGCGCTTCGGGCGGGCCTGGATCGTCGCGCCGGACGTCCGGACGCTGCGGGTCCGCTGGGACCGGCTGACCGCCGCCGAGGGGGCCGAGCGCGAGGCGCTGTTCCGGCCGAGCCGGGCGCGGACCCCGTCGAGCGCGGTGGCGGCGCTGCCCGGTCAGCGCACCGGGACCGGGCGCCTCGCCCGCGAGTCAGGACCGTGCCCGGAGCCGGTGCGCGTCGCGCACGGGCCGTTCGACGAGCAGTGGCTGCTCCCGGACCACCGGCTCATCGACACCGCACGCCCTGAGCTGTGGCGGGTCGCCGGGGCGCCGCAGGTCTTCGCCGTCGAGCAGGGGTACGTCCCCGGGGCGGCGGGCCCCGCGCTCCTGGTGACGGGCGCGCTCCCGGAGGGCCGCTCCCCGGCGGGCCGGCCGGGCAGGATCCGCCCGCTGTTCCGGCGCCCGGGCGGCCGGGAACCCAATCTCGCCCCCGGCCTGCTGCCCTTCCTCACCCATCGGTACGGGCACGAGGTCGGCGCCCTGGAGTGGCTGGCCTGGACGCTGGCGGCGGCCCTCCCCTCCCCCGCCGGCTGCCGCGTCCCGCTGCCCGCCGACCCCGGCGTCTGGGCGGCTGGCGTGGCACTCGGCCGCGAGCTCGCCGACGTGCAGCTGCGGGGCGCGCTGACCGGGTCGAAGCCGAGGCTGCCGGGCGGGCGCCGCCCCTACGTACGGGCGGCGGTCCCAACGCGGCCAGGGGCGGTGACGTACGACGCCGGGGACGAGGCGCTGTGCCTCGGCGAGGGCCGGATCTCTCCCGTGCCGCCGGAGGCCTGGGAGTTCCGGGTCGGCGGGGTCCGCGTGCTGGAGCAGTGGTTCGCGCACCGGACCGCGCCGGCGGAGCCCGGCTCCCTGGAGGCGCTCGGGCCGGCCGGCTGGCCCCAGGAGTGGACCTCGGAGCTGCTCGACCTGGTCACGGTCCTGGCGATGCTCGGCGCGCGGGAGCCGGAGCGCGCCGACTTCACGGTGTCCGGCGCCGTGTCGCGGGAGGAGCTGCGGGCGGCCGGGGTGCTGCCGGTGCCGGACCGGGCCCGCCGCCCCGCGTCCGTACTGGACCATCAGGAGGAGGGCCCGGAAGGCCAGTTCGCCCTGCTGTAGCCCCGGCGGCCACAAAGCCCGCAGCGCCCGCAGAGCCATAGCCGCAGCCACAGCCACAGCCGCTTCAGGCGGTCGCCGGGGCGAAGGAGTCGAGCACCCGTCCCAGGGTCCGCTCGAAGATCTCCTCGGGGTCGAGGGGCTCGATCCCGGACCCGGCCAGGACGGCGGCCAGCCGGGGGTAGCCTCCGCCGGCGATCTGCCGCATCAGATAGGCGGTGCGGACGGCCTGTTCCTGTTCGCCGGACCAGGGCAGGGAGCGGGCGCGTTCGGCGAGGGCGATCTCGTTGGCGACGAGGGTCATCACGGTGCCGTTGACGCTCGCGATCAGCTCCATCTTTGCGCCGCCGGGCAGGTCGAGGCCGTCGAGGCAGCCGAGGCAGTGCTCCAGGAACCGCAGGGCGTTCGGTCCGTAGGCGTAGCCGGTGGTCATCAGCCGGATCACCCAGGGGTGGCGGCGCAGGATCCCGCGCGCCTGCCGGCCCATGTCGAGCAGGTCCGCGCGCCAGTCGCCGCCGGACGTGCCGAGCGGGTCGGAGAGCACGTACTCGGCGCTGACGGCGTCGACCATCAGCTCGTACAGGTCCTCCTTGCGCGGGACGTAGTTGTAGAGCGACATCGTGCCGCAGCCGATGTCGCCCGCGATCCGGCGCATCGAGACCGCGTCGATGCCGTCGGCGTCGGCGATACGGACCGCGGCGGCCACGATGTCGCTCCTGCTGTACGCCGGCTTCGGGCCGCGCCCCGCGCGCTCGGGCCGCGCCCAGATCACTTCCGGTTCGGCCGCTCGGCCCGCCATGGATCATCACCTCGCCCCCATCCTAGTTACGTACACCGTACGCAGTCGGGTAGGGTCGCGCCATGACTACTACGTACGCTGTACTTAGTGAAGGGCTGCAGAAACGGTACGGGGAGGTCCACGCCCTGCGCGGGCTCGATCTGGCCGTGCCCACGGGCACGGTCTGCGGCGTCCTCGGCCCCAACGGCGCGGGCAAGACCACCGCCGTCCGGGTCCTGACGACCCTCGTGGTGCCCGACGCGGGCAGCGCGCGGGTCGCCGGGCACGACGTGGTGCGCGACCCCGCGGGCGTACGCCGCAGGATCGCGGTCACCGGTCAGTACGCCTCCGTCGACGGCGACCTGACCGGCGCCGAGAACCTCCGGCTCTTCGCCCGGCTCCTGCGCGCCCCGCGCTCCCGCGCCGGCGAACTCCTGGAGCGGTTCGGCCTGACCGCCGCGGCCGACCGGCCGGCGCGCACGTACTCGGGCGGGATGCGCCGCCGGCTCGACCTCGCCGCGAGCCTGCTCGTCCGGCCCGACGTCCTCTTCCTCGACGAGCCGACGACCGGCCTCGACCCGCACAGCCGGAACGAGATCTGGGACGCCGTAAGGGAGTTGGCGGCCGAGGGCACGACCGTCCTGCTGACCACGCAGTATCTGGAGGAGGCCGACCAGCTCGCCGACGACATCGTCCTGATCGACGAGGGCCGGGTCGCCCAGCGCGGCACGCCGGCCGAACTCAAGGCGCTCATCGGCAGCTACGCCGAGGTCGTCGTCGCCGACCCCTCGCTCCTGGAGGCGGCCGCCGCCGTCCTCGACCGGCTCACCGGCGCGGCTCCGACCCTGGACGCCGAGCGGCGCACGGTCGGCGCGGTGACCGTGGACACCACGCTCACGCTCCCCCGGATCGTCCGCGAGATCGACGCCGCCGGAGTCCACATCGTCGACGCGTCCCTGCGTCCGCCCACCCTCGACGAGGTGTTCCTGCGCCTCACCGACCGGAAGGAGCTCACCGCGTGAGCGCCCTCGTGCACGACGGGACCGCCGTCCTCGGCCGCCACCTCCAGCGGATCCGGCACGCCCCCGCCATCACCGTGATGACCCAGACCATGCCGATCGCCTTCCTCCTCTTCTTCGGGTACGTCTTCGGCAGCGCGCTCGCCGTGCCGGGCGCCCAGTACCGGGCCTTCCTGGTCCCCGGCATGCTCGTCGCGACGGCCGCCGGCGGCCTCATGACCGGTATGTTCCAGGCCGCGCAGGACGCGCACCGGGGCGTCATGGACCGCTTCCGGACCCTGCCCGTGAGCCGGGCCGCCGTCCCCCTCGGGCAGGCGCTCGCCGACCTGGTGGCGAGCGCGGTCGGCACGGTCCCGCTGATCCTCGTCGGCCTCGCGATGGGCTGGCGGATCGAGGGCACGGCCCTGGAGGCCCTGGGGGCCTTCGGCCTGCTGCTCCTCTTCCGCTTCGCGACGACCTGGATCGGCATCCTGCTCGGCCTGGCCTCGCAGAGCGAGGAGGCCGCCGGCCAGCTGGGCAGCGCCACCTTCATGCTGCCGCTGCTCTCCAACGCGTACATCCCGACGGACGGCATGCCGGGATGGCTGCGGACGGTCGCCGAGTGGAACCCGATCTCGGCGGTCACGACGGCGGTACGGAAGCTCTTCGGCAACGCGCCCGTACCGGCGGACGCCGCCTGGCCGGTGGCGCACCCGGTGGCCGGGGCGCTGCTCTGGTCGCTCGCCCTGATCGCGCTCTTCGCCCCGCTCGCGGTCCGCCGCTACGCTCGCCGCTGACCGCGCCGCGCCACGCACCGGGGTGACGCATCCCCTGATGACAGGGGCGGCCCGGCAGGGTAGGCAGGGCTGTCATGAGCACTCAGCCACTCCCCCTCGAAGGAATCACGGTCGTCGCCGTCGAGCAGGCCGTCGCCGCCCCCTTCGCCACCCGGCAGCTCGCGGACCTCGGCGCCCGGGTCGTCAAGATCGAGCGCCCCGACGGCGGGGACTTCGCCCGGGGGTACGACACGGCCGCCCGCGGCCTGGCCTCGCACTTCGTGTGGTGCAACCGCGGCAAGGAGTCCGTGGCGATCGACCTCAAGGACCCCCGGGGTCTGGCACTCGCCCGGCGCCTGGTGGCCGGCGCCGACGTCTTCGTCCAGAACCTCGCGCAGGGCGCCGCCGCCCGCCTCGGCCTCGACGCCGCGACGCTGTGCGCCGCCCACCCGCGGCTGATCGCCGTGGACGTCTCGGGGTACGGGGCGGCAGGACCGTACGCGCACAAGCGGGCGTACGACATGCTCGTCCAGTGCGAGGCGGGTCTCGTCTCGGTGACAGGCACCCCGGACCGGCCGGTCAAGTCGGGGATCCCGGCGGCCGACATCGCCGCCGGGATGTACGCCTTCTCCGGCGTCCTCGCCGCACTCGTCCGGCGCGCCACGACCGGTCGTGGCGGCCCGGTGGAGGTCTCCCTGCTCGACTCGCTGGCCGAGTGGATGGGGCATCCGCTGCACCACGGGTCACACGGAGGCACGGCCCCGGCGCGAACGGGGCTCGCGCACGCGGTGATCGCGCCGTACGACGCCTATCCGACGGTCGACGGGGGCCTGGTGCTGCTCTCCGTGCAGAACGACCGCGAGTGGCGGCGGCTCGCCGAACAGGTCCTCGGCCGCCCCGATCTCGCCGACGACCCGGCCTTCGCGACGAACACGGCCCGGGTCGCCGGGCGCGCGGCGACGGACGCGGTGGTGGCGGAGGCACTGGCCCCGCTCACGGCCCCGGAGGCGCTGGCGCGCCTCGACGCGGCGGGCGTCGCCTGCGCCCGGCTCAACTCGGTCGCGGAGCTCGCGGACCACCCGCAGCTGACAGCCCGGGACCGCTGGCGGCCGGTGGACTCCCCGGTCGGGCCGCTGCGTTCGCTGCTGCCCCCGATCGTCTTCCCCGACGGCCCGGAGCCGCGCATGGACCGGATCCCGGCCCTCGGGCAGGACACGGACGAGGTCCTCGGCGCGCTCGGGGTGCCCGAGGCGGAGATGAAGGAGCTCAGGAGCGCGGGCGTGATCGCCTGACCGTCACCCGGTGACACGCCAGGTCGGGCGGTGGGGCGGGCGGGCGGGCGGGCGATCAACACGGGCACGGACGCGGCACGGCGCGGTGCGGCCACAGGCACAGCGCGGGCGCAGGCACGGGTGCGGGTACGACGGAACGCCGGACGGGTGGGGACACGTCCGGCGTCGTCGCGAGCGGAGTCGTACGGGGCTGTGGAAAGCCGGGCGGAAGCGGGCGGGTACTCGGGGTACGCGACCGGCCCTCGCCCCCCCCCTTAGCGGCGCGCGCCGAAGAGCGAGCGGCGCAGGCGACGGAGCGGGGCGAAGAGCGAGACACGCGCGCTGCGGCCGCGGTGGCTGTGCACCGGCGCCTCCGGCATACGTGACGTCAGCTCCCGCATCAGCAGCGTGGCCTCGGCCACCTCGCGCTGAGGCACGGCGGGACCGCCGAGCACCGCGAGATGGCGGTCGAGTCGCGAACTCGTCGCGCTGCTCCCGCAGGTGATGGCAGGCACTCGCGGCCTGCTGCGCATTGCTATCTGTTCCATGTCACTCCCCACCCGTACAAGGGCACCCGGCCCGGGCAGGCTAACCCTATCGCTCCACCGTCACACCCGTGTATCCCGCCGACGGGATTCACCACACCCGTACGAGGGTTGACGGTCACTGTGCGAATCCATCTGATTCCAGGGTGAGTTGGACAGGCATCGAACACCTGTCGAACCGTCACGAACCATCCTGCACCCGAGGCCGTGACCTCCGGACACGAAGGCGTATGTGATCTCCGACACCAAGATCGTCACGCCACCCGGTCCCGTACGGACCGGAGTCGGAGGGACACCGCTCGGTTACCGTGGACGCATGACGGTGATCGCGGGTCGTTACCGGCTGCTGGACGTCCTCGCGGAAGGGGCGACGGCCACGGTCTGGCGCGCCCTCGACGAGACGCTCGTCCGCGAGGTGGCCCTCAAGGAGTTCCGCCCGCCGGCCGGACTCCCGGCCGACGAGGTCCCCCTGCTGTACGCGCGCCTGGAGCGCGGGGCGCGGGCGGCCGCCCGGATCTCCCACCCCTCCGTGGCGACGGTGCACGGTGTGGCCACCGAGGACGGCCGGCCGTGGATCGTGATGGAGCTGGTCCGCGGCCTCACCCTCGCCGAGACGCTGGAGGCCGGTGCGCCGCTGCCCCCGCCGGAGGCCGCGCGCGTCGGCGCCGCGGTGCTCGCCGCGCTCCGGGCGGCGCGCGAGGCGGGCGTCCACCACCGGGGCGTGGACCCGGGGCACGTGCTGCTCGCCAACGACGGGCGGGTCGTCATCACCGGATTCGGCACGGAACCCACCTCCGGCCCCCGGGAGGGCGCGCCGGACGTGGCGGCGGAGCTGCGGAACCTCGGGGCGCTCCTCGACGCGGCCACGGGAGGCCGGCCGGGGCCGCTGACCGCCGTGGTCGGACGGCTGCTGAGCGAGGACCCGGCGTCGGCCCTGACCGTGGATCAGGCCGAGCGGGAACTGCGGCGGGCAGCCCCTGGCGTGACCGCCGCACCGCCGGCCACGGGAACCGCGCGGTCGGCGCCTCCCCCGCCCGGCGGGAAGGACGGCAAGGACCGCGTGGACGGACCGCGAGCCGCCGGGAGTTCGCCGGCGACCCCCGTCGGGAGCGGGACTCCCCCCGCGCCCGCCTCGCCCCGGCGACCCGCACGGCCCCGCCGGGGCCCGGTCCTGGCGGCCGGCCTCGTCGGGACCCTGCTGCTCACGGGGGCGCTGACGTATCACTTCGTACGGGAGACGGAGCCGGGCGCCGGTCCCGGTCCTGGCGGGGTCACGAGCACCGCCCCGACCGGTCCCGGCGCCACGGAGACGGGCGGCGGCTCCGCTACAGCGCCCCGTTGAACGAGGGCAGGTAGCCGCCCGACTGGCCGGCGGCGGTCGGGTGGTAGGACTCCCCGATGTTGAGCCAGTTGACGCTGTGCAGCCAGGCGGATCCGGAGCAGATCTCATGGCCGGTGAAGGGCGGGACGACGCTGGCGAAGGTGTAGCCGTGGTCGGCCGCGCGCTTGGCGAGGGCGGCGTTGAGGTAGTCGGAGGCGCCGTTGATGGCGGTGCGCTCGTTCTCGCTCAGGCCGGCGATGCAGCTGCCGCCCAGCTTGTAGAAGCGGGGGTAGCCGAGGACGACGACCCGGGCGGCGGGCGCCTTGCCCCTGATGGCCGTGTAGACGGAGTCGAGCTTGCCGGGCAGCGTGGAGTCCACGTAGGCCTTGGCCTGATTCACACGGCTGATGCAGGTGGCCTCGGACTGCAGCACACAGGTCGTCATGACGTCGGCGAAACCGGCGTCATTTCCCCCGATCGTGACGGAGACCAGGTCGGTGGCGGCGGAGAGGGGGCCTAGCTGATTGGCGGTCACATCACCCGTTCGGGCGCCCGAGCACGCGGTGAACGCGAAGGACGAGGGGGCGTTGGCGTTCTTCCAGAGGACCGGAAACGCCTTCGTGGAGCGCTTGCAGTCGCCACTGGCGCTGTCGTAGCTGCCGGCGCCGACGCCGGAGGAGTACGAGTCCCCCAGCGCCACGTAGTCGAGGGCGGCGGTTTCGGCCGCCTGGGCCGCGCTCGCCCCGGTGAGGGCGAGGACGGCACCGAGCAGGAGCGAGGACGAAAGGGCCGCGAAGCGGGACAGTCTCATGGAACCTCCCTGTAGCAGGATCTCTGCGTTACCAGGTAGTAGCATCGGATCCGCTCGACCGGAAGTGTTCATGTCAAAACTGGGGATGAACTCCAGCACCGCTCAGGCCATCCTCCAGTGACGACCGTCGAGTTCCGGCCATGACGGGAAGCGGAACTTCCGCTCCCGATGAGTGATCGAACAAGATCGCGACACAGTCACACAACAAAACACAGAAGTGTGATCCCGCATCACCGTTCCCTGCATGCAAACGGATTGACCGAATCCGACCGGGACAGTTGCACATCTGACCGACGAAGCTTCGCCAAACTGCGGAAAGGCGGGCCACAGAACCGGGACTTGCCATACAGTCCCATTCATCAATACCGTCGTACATCTCACCCGCACAGGTCCATCAAGCAAAGCGGCTCAGGGGAGGGCTCTAGCGTCGCGATGGCTCCGGTGCGGGGCGCGGTAGGGGGGTGCCGTGCCGTGCTCGGCGTTCGCACGCATGCCGGGTCGCGGGACCGCGCGGCCAGTCATGCAACTCGCCGATCCTGCAAGGAGATCACTCCTGCGCGGGTCGAACGAGAACCCCCCTTTCGAACCGGACACACCATCGGACCGCCCAAGGGGTGGGCGGTCCACCGGACGAGAGGGAATCCAGACCCATGAGCTCGTTCCTGCGCCCGGCCACCACGGGCCAAGAAATGACCGAGCCGAGTCGAATAGCGGCCCAGTACCGGGCCATCACTTCGCATTTGGCGATCACTCCGCCAGTCAGCGTTGTCATTCCCGCGATGAATGAGGCCGAAAATCTTCCGTACGTCTTCAAGACGCTGCCGGAATGGATCCACGAAGTCGTCCTCGTCGACGGAAATTCCACCGACGACACCGTGAATGTCGCCCGCGAACTCCGGCCGGACGTGAAGGTGGTCAAGCAGGTCGGCAAGGGCAAGGGCGACGCCCTGATCAGCGGCT
Source organism: Streptomyces sp. NPDC055103 (assembly GCF_053607625.1). Lineage (NCBI taxonomy): Bacteria > Bacillati > Actinomycetota > Actinomycetes > Kitasatosporales > Streptomycetaceae > Streptomyces > Streptomyces sp. NPDC055103. The sequence goes on along the minus strand of NZ_JBSGTX010000021.1, from coordinate 88,325 downwards.
TCGCCGCCTGCACCGGCGACATCATCGTCATGGTCGACGCGGACGGCTCGGCCGACGGCCAGGAGATCGTCTCCTACGTGTCCGCCCTCGTCGGCGGCGCCGACTTCGCCAAGGGCTCGCGATTCGCCAACGGCGGCGGCACGGACGACATGACGACCATTCGCAGACTCGGCAACTGGGCCCTCTGCTCGCTCGTCAACCGCAAGTTCGGCGCCCGCTACACGGACCTCTGCTACGGCTACAACGCCTTCTGGCGCCACTGCCTCGACAAGGTCACGCTCGACTGCACCGGATTCGAGATCGAGACCCTGATCAACATCCGGGTCGTCAAGGCCGGCCTCAAGGTCCAGGAAGTGCCCAGCCACGAATACCTGCGCATCCACGGCGTGAGCAACCTCAACGCCGTGCGCGACGGGATCCGGGTCCTCAAGGTCATCCTGAAGGAGAAGGGCGTCCGGAAGGCGGCGCGCCGCCGGCCGGCCGCTTTCTCGGTCAACGTCCCCCGGGGAGAGGCGTCTTGAGCGACCGCACGTCCCCGCACGGCTTCTCCGTGGTGATCTGCGTCTACACGGAGGAGCGGTGGGAGGACATCCTCGCCGCCGTCGACTCCGTCCGGAAGCAATCGCTGCCCGCCCTGGAGATCCTGCTCGTGGTCGACCACAACGAGCGTCTCCTGGCCCGGCTCGCCGAGGAGTACGCGGACGAACGGCTCCGTGAGGAGGTGCGGGTGCTCGCCAACGCGGGCCCCCGCGGCCTCTCCTCCGGCCGTAACACCGGAATCGCCGTCTCCCGGGGCGAGTTCGTCGCCTTCCTCGACGACGACGCCGTCGCCGAGCGGGACTGGCTGCACCACTTCGCCGCGGCCTACGACGGACCCGAGGTCATGGCCGTCGGCGGCCGGACCCTGCCGGCCTGGGCCTCCGGCCGCCGGCCGGTCTGGTTCCCCGAGGAGTTCGACTGGGTCGTCGGCTGTACGTACCGGGGCCTGCCCCAGGGCCGGGCGCGGGTGCGCAACGTCCTCGGCGGCAACGCCTCCTTCCGCCGCACCGCCTTCGACGCGGCGGGCGGTTTCGCCACCGGCATCGGCCGGGACGGCGACCGGCGGCCCCTCGGCTGCGAGGAGACCGAGCTGTGCATCCGGCTCGCCAAGGCGCGGCCCGGGGCGATCCTGCTCATCGACGACCGGGCGGTCATCCACCACAAGGTGCCCGCCGTCCGCGAGCGCTTCGGCTACTTCCGTAGCCGGGTGTACGCCGAAGGGCTCTCCAAGGCGCTCGTCGCGCAGAGCGTCGGCGCGCAGAAGGGACTGGAGGCCGAACGGCGTTACACGACACGGGTGTTGCCATCGGGCGTCCTGCGCGGCGTGCGCGACGCGCTGCGCGGCCGGTCGGGCGGCGCGGGGCGGGCCGGGGCGATCGTGACCGGGGTGACGGTCGCGGCCGGCGGCTACGCGCTCGGCATGCTGCGGGCCCGCCGGGGCGGCCCGACGTTCTCCTGGTCACCGATCGAGCGGTCCGGGGACAGCGCGACGGCGGACGACGTGACGGCAAGCAGCCCGACGGCGGACGGCGCGGCAGCCCTCAGTGCGGCGGCCGTCGGCACGGCAGAGAACAGCGCGACGCAGAACGGCGCGACGAAGAGCGGGGCGACCCAGGTGCGGGTCGGGAAGGACAGCGCCACCGAGGGGGTGGCCCCGTGAGCGCGGAGACCGGAGCCGTACCCCGGCGGAGCGAGCCCGAGCAGCCCGTAACCGAGCTAGGCGTACCCGGGCACCCCGTACCCGAGCCAGGCGTACCCGGGCAGCCCGTACCCGAGCAGGGCGCCCGCTGGAGGGGGGTGCCCGTCCTCATGTACCACGCCGTCGACCGGGACCCCGCTCCCGCCACCCTCGGGCTCTCCGTCACGCCCGAGGCCTTCGCCGCGCAGATGGCGGTGGTCGCCGAGCGTGGATTCACCCCGCTGACGACCGCCGCGCTCGCCGCCGCCTGGCGCACCGGCGGCCGGCTGCCCGACCGGCCGCTCCTCGTCACCTTCGACGACGGGTACGAGGGCGTGCACCGGCACGCGCTGCCGGTGCTCGCCGCGCATTCCTTCGCCAGCACCGTCTTCGTCTCCACCGGCTGGCTGCGCGGCAAGCACGAGGAGGGCGGGGCGCTCGACACCATGCTCGACTGGGCGCAGGTGCGTGAACTGGCCGACGCGGGCGCGGAGATCGGCGGCCACAGCCACACCCATCCACAGCTCGACCAGCTCGACGCGCGGCGGCTGCGCTTCGAGACGCTGCGCTGCCGGGAGATCGTCGGCGAGGAGCTCGGGAGCGCTCCGGCCTCCTTCGCGTACCCGTACGGCTACTCCAGCCGACGGGTCCGGCGCACCGTCCGGGAGGCCGGGTTCACGCAGGCGCTCGCCGTCGGCAACGCCCTGGCCTGTCGCGGTCAGGGGCCGTACGCCCTGGAGCGGGTGACCGTGCGCAGGTCGACGGGGATCAAGGAGTTCACCCGGCTCGTCGAGGGCCGGGCGATCGGGTGGAACTTCGCGGCGGACCGGGCCGCGACGAAGGGGTACGCGCTCGTGCGGCGCGTCCGGGGTGCCACGCGGGGCCACTGGATCTGACGTACCGCCAGACCGGCGACCGGGGGGAACGTCCCCTTCAAAACACGGTGCACGGAATGCCCGGTTGCCGGATCATGGGCGCCATGGCTGACACCCCACCGGTACCGTCCGAGCCGCAGCGCTCGCTGCCGATCAGGCTCAACCTCGACGACAGCGACTCGCCGTCGGACGTCGTCGACGCGCTCTTCCTCGGCCGCTTCGCGACCGGCGAGCAGCCCCACTCGCACAGCACCACCCTGGACCGGGTCAAGGCCGAGGCGACGCTCCTCCCGGCGGACGCGCGGGTGCTGCGGGCCGCGAAGGACGACGACCGGAGCGCCGTACTCGCCGAGGGCGAGGGCTGGACCCTGCTGATCTCCCGCTGGAACCGGGGCGCGGACGTCACCGTCACGGCCTCGGACCCGGAGCTCGCCGAGCGGATCCTGAAGGAGGCGACCGACGGGGCGAAGGACGAGCCGGAGCCGCAGCCCGAGAACGTGACCATGGGGTTCTGGTACGTGTCCCCGCGGCGCGGCCCGCACCGCACCACCCGGCAGATCAGCGCCGGGACCTGGGACGAGGTCCGGCCCAACTACTCGGCGCCGGTGGCCGATTCCATGGACCGGCTGATGAAGATGACCCCCGAGTCGATCTCCGGGCGGCTCCTGCTGCTGCACGGGCCGCCGGGCACGGGCAAGACGTCGGCGCTGCGGACGCTGGCCAGGTCCTGGCGGGAGTGGTGCCAGGTGGACTGCGTCCTGGACCCGGAGCGGCTCTTCAACGACGTCGGCTATCTGATGGACATCGCCATCGGGGAGGACGAGGGCACGGCCAAGGGGCGCTGGCGGCTGCTGCTCCTGGAGGACTGCGACGAGCTGATCCGGGGCGAGGCGAAGCACACGGCGGGGCAGGCCCTGTCCCGGCTGCTCAACCTGACGGACGGGCTGCTCGGGCAGGGGCGCAACGTCCTGGTCGGGGTCACCACCAACGAGGACCTGGAGCGGCTGCACCCGGCCGTGGTCCGCCCCGGCCGCTGCCTGGCCCGGATCGAGGTCGGGCCGCTGACCAGGGCCGAGTCGGTCTCCTGGCTCGGTCGCGAGGAGGGCGTGCCGCGCGAGGGCGCGACGCTCGCGGAGCTGTTCGCGCTGCGCCGCGGCACGCCCTCGACGGAACTCCCGGAGCCCCGGACCGCGGGGGCGGGGCTCTACCTGTAGAACGGGTGGAGACGGTCGGTCAGTTGTCGTACGCCGCGCGCAGTGCCTCGCTCACCGCGGCCTCCGCGGCCGCGCGGTCGAGGCCGAGGCGACGGGCCTCCTCGGCGTACTGGGCGGCGGCGGTGGCGGCCCGGCGGGTGGCCGCGTCGCCGGCCGCCGCGACGAAGGTCCCGTGGCGGCCGCGGGTCTCGATCACCCCGTCCGACTCCAGTGCCTTGTACGCCTTGGCTACCGTGTTCGCGGCGAGGCCCAGTTGCTCCGCGAGTCCGCGTACCGTCGGCAGCTTGTATCCGACCGGCAGTCTGCCCGACCGGGCCCGCTCCGAGATCTGGGCACGCAGCTGTTCGTACGGAGCGGTGGTGGATTCGTGGTCCACGGCGATGGTGAGTGTCACCCCTCCGATTCTGCCCCCACCTCACCGGAAAATGGGAGGCGGCGGCAGACCCTGCGCCCGTAGCGTGCGGCCACATGACTGTGATCGTCCGTGATGCACGGGCCGAGGACGCCGAGGGTTTCGCCCGGGTCCGCCGCGCCGCCGTCCCCCTCATGCTCGCGACGCCCGAGCAGCTGTTGTTCGACTGGGCGCACGCCCACCCCGACAGCCACTTGCGACCGCTCGTCGCGGTGGCCGGGGACGGCGAGGTCATCGGGACCGTCCAGCAGCGGATCGCCCATGACGCGACGGAGCCGGGCATCGGCTCCGTCAACGTGTACGTGGACCCCGCGTGCCAGCGGCGCGGTGCCGGGACGGCGCTGCTGCGCGCCGCCGAGGAGCACCTCGCGGAGCAGGGCGCGCGGACCCTGTACAGCTGGGTCATGGACACGCCGGCGGACCGTGCGTGGGCCGAGCGGCGGGGCTACGCGCCGCGCCGTTCCGCGTACTTCCTCCGTCTCGACCTGACCACGGCCGAACTGCCGCCGCTCCAGGAGCCGCCGGCCGGTGTGGAGCTGCTGACGGCCGAGGACTTCGCGGCCGATCCGCGGCCGCTCTTCGAGCTGGACGCGGTGACGACCGCCGACGAACCGAGTGACGTGGCGTCCGAGCTGGACGACTACGCGCACTGGCTGGAGACGACCTGGAACCACCCTCTCTTCGACCGGGCGCTGACGACGGTCGCGGTGGTGGACGGGGCGCCCGCCGCGTTCAGCGCGGCGCAGACGGACGGCCTGGGCCGGTACGCCACGGGGATGACGGGCACGGCCCCCGCCTTCCGGGGGCGCGGGCTCGCGAAGCTCGTGAAGAACGCGTCCCTGCACCGGGCGCGTGCGGCGGGCTGCGGGGAGGCGTTCACGGGGAACGACGCCGGCAACGGGCCGATGTTGGCGATCAACAAGTGGTTCGGCTACTCGATCGGTGCGGTGGAGGTACGGCATGTCCGGACGATCGGTTGAGATCACCCTGGTGAAGGCGGGGCGGACGAAGATCCGTTACCCGGCGGAGGTCCTCGCGGAGGAGGTCGGCCGGCTCTCGGTCCGCGCCCCGTGGGCCGCGGAGGGGGTACGGGACTTCGGCTTCGTGCGGTTCGAGCCGGGCGACGTGTTCGTCGAGCACTACTGGCGCGACCGCTGGTACACGGTCAAGGAGGTGTGGTCCGCCGACGGCGCCCTCAAGGGCTGGTACTGCGACATCACCCGGCCGGCCGAGATCGGCGGCGCGGGGGTGGTGGTCGAGGACCTGGACCTGGACCTGTGGGTGTCGGCGGACGGCAGCGAGGTGCTGCGGCTCGACGAGGACGAGTTCGAGGCGAGCGGTCTCGCCGCCTCCGACCCGGAGGCGGCGGAGCGCGCCGTCGTGGCCCTCGACGAGCTCGAAGTGCTCGGCCGCGAGGGCCTGATCGACCTGCTGGGCCGGTGAGACCGGCGGGCGGTGGCGGTCAGCAAGCCGCTAGCGGCCAGTACAGCCGCTGACGGTCAGTTCAGCCACTGGCGGTCAATACAGGCGCTGGCGGTCAGTACAGGGCGACGTCCGATTCCTCCGTCGCGAGGAAGCCGGGCGTCGGCAGCCCCATCGGGCCGGCCGTGAGCTGCATGAGGTGCGCCTCGACGCGGGCGGCGCCCGGCCGGTAGGCGGGGTCCTTCACGACGGAGGTGTTGACCCACTCGTGGATCTGCCCGTCGCAGACGGCCCGGGTGCCGCCGATCCCGGCGGAACGGTTCCCCTGTCGGAGCGTGGAGCTGACGAAGACCGGGCCCGCGCTGTCGTCGACACAGCGGTACGTGCCGGACAGGGTGACGGTGCTGTCGGCGCCGACGGTTCCGTGTCCGTGGACGGAGAGGCCGTCGGCCTCTCCCGCGTGGGCGAGAGGGGCGACGGCGGCGGCGAGCAGGAGGCCTGCGGCGAGGGTGGTGAGGGTGGTGCGGACGCGCATGAGCGGGGTCCCTTCGGGGCGTGGGGGGATGGTGCTGCCCGCCAGGGATACCGGATCAAGCCGCTCGATGTCCGAAACTCACCCCATCAGGGGCGAGTTGAGGACTTTTCGGCAGGGAATACGATCGTACGGTCCGCTCGCGCGGCGCTCGACGGCATCTGTCATACCGTCACGGCACGGCGGCGCCTGATCACCTTCCTCAGCAGCGGCCAGGCGAGCAGGATCACGACGACCGCGTAGACCGTGACCGAGAACGGGGTGTTCACCAGGCCCGTCAGGGAGCCGTCGCTGATCTGGAAGGCGCGGCGGAGCTGCTGCTCGGCGGCCGGGCCGAGGATGACGCCGATGACGGCCGGCAGCACCGGAAGTCCGTAGCGCCGCATCCCGAGGCCGATGAGCCCGATGACGAGCAGGATGACGAGGTCGAGCGCCTCGCCACCCACCGCGTACGCGCCGACGGCGGCGAAGAAGAGGATGCCGGCGTAGAGGTACGGGCGCGGGATGCGCAGCAGCTTGGCCCAGACCGGCGCGAGCGGCAGGTTGAGGGCGAGCAGCAGCACCATGCCGACGAAGAGCGAGGCGATCAGGCCCCACACCAGGTCGGGTTCGCGCTCGAAGAGCAGGGGGCCGGGCTGGATGCCGTACTGCTGGAAGGCGGCGAGCATCACGGCGGCGACGGCGGTCGTGGGCAGGCCGAGGGTGAGCATCGAGACGAGCGTGCCCGCCGCGGAGGCGGAGGCCGCCGACTCGGGTCCGGCGACGCCCTCGATGGCGCCCTTGCCGAACTGCTCCTTGTGCTTCGAGAGCCGCTTCTCCGTGACGTACGAGAGGAAGGTGGGGATCTCGGCGCCGCCGGCCGGGATGGCGCCGAGCGGGAAGCCGATCAGCGGGCCGCGCAGCCAGGACTTCCAGGTCCGCTTCACGTCGTCCCTGTCCAGCCAGGGCCGTCCGACGGGGATGGCGTCGCCCGCGGTGCGCCGCAGGTGCGCGGCGACCCACAGGGCCTCGCCGATCGCGAAGAGACCGACCGCGACGATGACGACGTCGACGCCGTCGGCGAGCTGGAGCGAGCCGAAGGTGAGGCGCTGCTGGCCGGTCATCTGGTCGAGGCCGACGAGACCGATCGTGAGGCCGATGAGGAGGGACGCGAGGCCACGGATCCGGGAGGAGCCGAGGACCGAGGTCACCGCGATGAAGGCGAGGACCATGAGCGCGAAGTAGTCCGGGGCGCCGATGCCGACGGCGAGGGCGGCGACGGTCGGGGCGAGGACGACGAGGAGGATCGTGCCGATCATGCCACCGGCGAAGTGACCGATGGCGGCGGCGGCGAGCGCCTGCGCGCCGCGCCCGGCCTTGGCCATCGGATTGCCCTCGATGGCGGCGACGACGGCCGCGCTCTCGCCGGGGGTGTTGAGCAGGATCGAGGTGGTGGAGCCGCCGAACATGGCGCCGTAGTAGATGCCGGCGAACATGATGAAGGCGCCGGTCGGTTCGAGTCCGTACGTCACCGGGAGCAGCAGGGCGACGGCCATGGCGGGGCCGATGCCGGGCAGGACGCCGATGGCGGTGCCGAGGAGCACGCCGATCGCGGCCCACAGGAGGTTCATCGGGGTGAGGGCGGTCCCGAAGCCGTCGATGAGGGAGTTCAGGGAATCCATGGGTCAGATCACTCCCATCAGCGGGCCGCCGGGCAGCGGGACGCCGAGCAGCTTGTCGAAGACGCCGTAGGTGAAGAGGGAGAGGACGGCCGCGATCAGCGGGTCGCGGTGGAGGTGGCGGCTGCCGAGGGCGTAGGCCGCTCCCCAGAAGAGGAGGGCGCCGGCGATCGGGAAGCCGAGGGGGCCGATGAGGACGGCGAAGGCGAGGAAGACACCGGCGAGGAGCAGGACGGTGCGCCAGTCGGCGGGCTCGGACAGGTCGATGTCCTCGCCGGCCTCGGCCTCGCCGCGGCCGCCGCGCAGGACGTCGACGGCGAGGAGGACGGCGACGACGAGGAGGCCGCAGCCGACGACGAGGGGGACGGTGGAGGGGCCGACGGGGCCGCGGCCGGTGACGTCGGTGTCGAGGGTGAGGGCGTCGGTGAGGACGAGGACGCCGAGGAGGAAGAGGAGGACGCCGACGCCGAGCTCGGAGCGCTCGCGCAGCCGGCTCTTCAGAGTGCTGTTCACAGGCCGAGCTCCTTGAGGACGGAGGCGACGCGGCGGTCCTGGGCGGTGAGGAAGGTGCCGAACTCCTCGCCGGGCAGGAAGGCGTCGTTCCAGCCGTGGGTCTTCAGGGACTCGCGCCACTGCGGCGAACCGTGCAGCTCGGTGACGAGGCCGACGAGCTTCTCGCGTTCGGCGTCGGAGAGGCCGGGCGGGGCGACGATGCCGCGCCAGTTGGTGAACTCGGTATCGAGACCGGCCTCGCGGAGCGTGGGGGCGTCGAGGCCGGGGACCCGCTTCGGGCCGGTGACGGCGAGGAGGCGCAGCTCGCCCGCCTTGATCTGGTCGAGGTACTCGCCGACGCCGGAGACGCCGAAGCCGACCTTGTTGCCGAGGATGGAGGCGAGAAGCTCGCCGCCGCCGTCGAAGGGCACGTAGTTGACGTCCTTCGGGGAGATCCCGGCGGCCTGGGCCATCAGCATCGGGGCGAGGTGGTCGGGCCCGCCGGGCGAGGAGCCGCCGCCGACGGGCAGCTTGCCGGGATCCTTCTTCCAGACGGCCAGCAGCTCCTGGATCGTCTTGTACGGGGAGTCCTTCCCGACCACGACGATGTCCTGCTCCTCGGTGAGCCGGGCGATCGGGGTGGTGTCGGCGAGGGTCCTGGGGGTCTTGTTGGTGTGGACGGCGCCGACGACGCCGAGGCCCATGGACATGGCGAGGCGGCCGTTGCCGCGCTCGCCGACGAGCCGGGTGAGGCCGACGGTGCCGCCGGCGCCGGGCAGGTTGAAGACCTCGATGTCGCCGGTGAGGTCCGCCTCCTCGGCGTTCTTGGCGGCGGTGCGGGCGGTGATGTCGTATCCGCCGCCGGGGGTGTTGGGGACCATGAAGCGGAGTCCTGGTATCCGCGTGCCGGTGTCGGTGTCACTGCCGCTGGTGAGCAGCGGCGGACCGACGAGGACCAGCAACGCCGACCCGAGGAGAGCGAGGGGGGTGCGCAGACGCACGGGTGCCGCCTCTCAGGCAGGAGGGAAAGGGGGGGTGAGGTGGCCCACATGTTGCCGGTACGTGAAGAAGCTGTCTCTCTTCCGCAATCAATGGACGTTGTGGTCCTTGTGGTCGCGACCTAGCGTGTCGGCGTGACGAATGTGCTGGTGGTGGACGACGACTTCATGGTCGCCAAGCTGCACTGCCGCTATGTGTCGGCGGTGGAGGGCTTCTCCGTGTCCGGGGTCGCCCACAGCGGCGCCGAGGCGCTGCGCGCGGCCGAGCGGCTCCGGCCCGATCTGGTGCTGCTCGACGTCTTCCTGCCGGACATGGACGGCATCCAGGTGCTGCGGGAGCTCCGCTCGGCGGGCATGGGCACGGACGCGCTGTTCATCACGGCGGCACGGGACGTGGCCACGATCCGCGAGGCGCTCCGGGCCGGGGCGCTGCACTACCTGATCAAGCCGTTCAGCCAGGCGGCGCTGCACGAGCAGCTCCGGCACGTGGCCTCGCTGCGCAGCCGCCTCGACGACCTCGACGAGGCCCGCCAGGAGGACGTGGACCAGATCTTCGGTACGCGCCCGCGCGGCTCCCGCGAACTCCCGAAGGGCCTCGCCGCCCCCACGGCCGACCTGGTCGACTCGGTCCTCCGCGCCCACCCGGAGGGCCTCTCGGCCACGGAGTGCGCGGAAGCCGGCTCCCTGTCCCGGGTGAGCGCCCGCCGCTACCTGGAGTACTTCGCCCAGACGGGCCGCGCGGAGATCACGCTGCGGTACGGGGGGACGGGACGACCGGAGCGGCGCTACCGGCGGCTGGGCTAGGGCCTGTCCGGCGTCGCGGCTCAGGCGGGACTTTCCGGACACGACCCGGGGGCTCGTGGGGACGCCTCGCGTGCGAAGGGGGCGCATCCGGGGGTGTTCCTCAGCCGCCTCTTACCTCTGCCTTAAAGCGGTCCTAAGGATCGCCATCTCCCGCTCCCCATCGGCCTTTTCGCGGTTTCGGGCGGCTAGCTTGCTGGGCGACCCCCCACGCTCACCCTCGTGAAGGAGCTGTCCCCCCATGACTTCTCGCCGTACGGCCGCGGCCGTCACCGCCACCGCGCTGCTGGGCCTGTCCGGGCTCGCCTCCGGGTCCGCGTTCGCGCACGGGTCGATGACGGATCCGGTGAGCCGGGTCTCGGCCTGTTACGCGGAGGGGCCCGAGTCGCCGAGGTCGGCGGCCTGCAAGGCGGCCGTGGCGGCGAGCGGGGCGCAGGCGTTCTACGACTGGAACGCGGTGAACATCGCCAACGCGGCGGGCCAGCACCGACAGTTGATCCCGGACGGCAAGCTGTGCAGCGCCGGCAACGACAAGTACCGGGGGCTCGACCTGGCGCGGAGCGACTGGCCCGCGAGCCGGCTGGACTCCGGGGCGCACACCTTCCGTTACAAGGGGACGGCCCCGCACCGGGGTTCGTTCGAGCTGTACGTGACGAAGGACGGGTACGACCCGTCGAAGCCGCTGACCTGGTCGGACCTGGAGGAGAAGCCGTTCGCGACGGTGACCGACCCGCGGATGGAGAACGGCGACTACGTCTTCGAGGGGACGGTGCCGAAGAAGTCCGGCCGTCACCTGATCTACTCGATCTGGCAGCGCTCCGACTCCCCCGAGGCGTTCTACACCTGCTCGGACGTGGCGTTCGGGGCGGAGACCGGGGGGACCGCTCCGGCGCCGACCGCCTCCGCGCCGAGCGAGGAGCAGATCGAGGACGGGAAGGACGAGTCCTCCGTCGAGCACGGCGGGCACGGCGACGCCGATCCGTTGACCGGGGCGGAGGAGACGGCGGCCGCTCCGGCGCCGACCGCCGCCGAGACCGGGACCCCGGCCGCAAGCACGACCACGGGGCCGACCGCGAGCGCCTCTCAGGCGTCCAACGCGCCTGCCCCGGCCGCCGGTTCCGGCTCCGGCGAGCTCCTCGCCGAGACCGGGGGCGACACCACCACCCCGTACCTCGCGGTCGGTGGCGCCGCCGTGCTCGCGCTCGGTGCGGTCGTGCTCTTCGGGACGGCCCGGCGGCGCCGGACGAACCGATAGCCCTCAGATGCCGCAGCTGGAGGCGGACCAGTAGCGGCTGCCGCGGTGATCGACGTGGGTGTGGTCGCTGTGCCCGGGGTACCCGGGCCCGAGGATGCCGTTGAAGCCGTGGTAGCGGGCCTGCTGGGCGAGGCGGCACAGCGTGTGGGGGCCGGAGCCGAGGTCGGCCGCGTCGCCGTACAGATGGCGGCTCGACGAGGCTCCGCCGACCGCGTCGTTGCAGGCGTAGCTGCGGAAGCCGCTGGTGACCCGGATGGACTGGTCGCCGAGGGCGTGCCGGAGGGCCTCCAGCTTCCACATCGTGCGCAGCGCGTTGGCCTTGGCGGTGGTCGCGCTCACCGCGCCGCCCGCCCAGGTGGTGTTGCAGGTGTTCAGCTCGGCGTAGGAGAAGTGGATCGGTGTGCAGTCGTCGTCCTGGAGGCTGTAGATCTTGCTGAAGGTCGCGGGGCCCGCGATGCCGTCGGCGACCAGTCCGTAGGCGGCCTGGAAGCGTTTGACGGCCGCGGCGGTCCCGGGGCCGTAGGCTCCGTCGATCGCGAGGACCCCGGCGTAACCGGGGTAGCCGGCCACGCGGATCTGCAGTTGCGTCACGTCGGAGCCGGAGGCTCCCTCGGAGAGGGTGCGCGACCAGGTGTAGCAGGTGTCCGCGTGAGCGGTGCCGGCCGTGGCCACCACTCCACCCACGACGGAAGCCATGAGCATGACAATCGAGAGAAGCAGGCGGACGAGCGGGGAGCGGGCGGAACGTGCGGTGCGTCGGGGCATCGAGCCTCCATTGCCTCACGGGACCGGGGGTGACCCGTGGAGTCGGGCCACCCCCGAGACTGACCGTCAGGTCGACGCGCGTCAACCATGCCCGGCGAGCGTCATAGGTCGGACCTCTGAAGCCGTCGCTCGCCGGGCACCGCCGACCTTCAGCCGATCACCGAGAGACAGGTGGTCGGGGTCGCGTGGGCCGGGTCGAGTGCGTTGGCCACCTCATGGAAGGCGACCCGGTCCACCGTGCCGATCGCCACGTGCTCGGAGAGGTCCAGCGCGCACTTGTCCTGGATGAGGACGTTGGTGACGTTCGGGCCGGACAGGAACTGCGAGCGGTACGGGGTGACGACCTCGTCGTACTGACTCGCGATGACGTGGTAGCGGACCCCGGGGACCGTGTCGCCGCCCTCGTTCAACTGGGTGATGAAGGCCGAGCCGGCGATCTGGTCGGCGAGGCCGGGGGTGTTGGCGCTGATCAGGTCCTCGGCGCCGGGGAAGTACGGCAGGAGCTTGGTGAGGCCGAGGAGGGTGGTGCCGTGGTTGTCGGGGGCGATCCCGACGAGCGCGTTCACCTTCTCCGCGCCGCCGAGGAACTTGAGGTACCAGCGGGGCATCATGCCGCCCTGCGAGTGTCCGACGAGGTCGACCTCGGGGGCGCCGGTCGCGTCGAGGACCCGGTCCACGTAGGCGTCGAGCTGTTCGGCGGACTTCGCGATGGGGCCGAGACCGTGGAAGAGGGGCACGTTCGGCAGTTGGCCGTAGTCGAGCGAGAAGACGCAGTAGCCGCGGTTGACCAGGTACGGCGCGAGGACGAGCCAGTTGTCGACGGAGTTCCCGAAGGTGCCGTGGACGAGGACGACCGGGCGGGGGTGCGCGGCGGAGGGCGTGCAGGAGAAGTCGTTCCAGCCGCGGCCGGCGGTGACGGTCTCCGTCTGGGCCGAGGCGGTGGCGGTGGGGGCGAGCGTGGCGGCGGCGGTCAGCAGGAGGACGGACAGCGCTCTGACGGCGTGCTTCCAGGACTTCCGGGGCAGCATCGGGCGATCTCCTTGCGGCTCAAGGGGAATGACGGTGCAGTACGCCCTGCGGTCCGGACCACAAGTGGGGATGCGCGGTGGGGATGCGCGGTGGGGATGCGCTTCAGCCAAAGCTACGCACGGGTAGCCTCGACTGGGAAGTTACGCGTCGGTAAAAAGTGATGTGTCGTCAAAGACGCGGCGCGGCCACCTCAGGCCGCCAGCGATCCCGGCAGAATCGCCCTCGGGCCGAACTTCGCCCGTGCCCGGTCGGCCACCGCCTCGACCCGCCGGGCCTTCTCGTCCGCCGGATCCAGGGACAGCTGGTGCGCGGCCCCCTCGGCCCCCGTCAGCCCCTCGGCGCGCAGCGCGATCCCCCGCACGCGGGCCCGCTGGAGGCCGAGGGAGTCGTGGAGCGCGTACGCGAGGGTGCCGAGCGCCGCCGAGTGGGCGGTGGGTTCGGGCAGGGTACGGCTCCGGGTCGTCGTGCTCCGGTCCGCGTACCGCACGGTGACGGCGAGCCCCCGGCACACCTGCCCCTCGGTCCGCAGCCGGGCGCCCAGCTCCTCGGCGAGCGAGAGGAGGGCCCTGCGGTGTTCCGTACGGTCGGTCTCGTCGCGCGGGAAGGCGCGCTCGGCCGCGACGGACCGCGAGGCGGCGTGCCGGACGACGGGGGTGCGGTCGATGCCCCGGGCCCGTTCCCACAGGTCGCGGCCGGCCTTCGCGCCGACGAGCCGCTGGAGCACGGCGAGCGGCGCGGCCGCGACACGGCCGACGGAGTCGAGCCCGTAGCCGCAGAGGGTACGGGCGGTGGCGCGGCCGACGCCGTCGAGCGCGACGACCGGCCGGTCGCGCAGGAAGGCCTCGGGGTCGTCGACGACGAGCGTGACACCGGGCCGTGCCCCGCTCGCCGCCATCCGGGCCAGCATGGGGTTGGGCCCGGCGCCGATGACACAGTCGACGCCGTACAGGGCGAGCGCCCTGACCCGGATCACGGAGGCGAGTTCGGCGGGGCTCCAGTCGAAGTAGCGCAGCGCGCCGCGCACGTCGGCGAGCGCCTCGGAGGGCGGGGCGGCCTCGACGGTCGGGGTGAACTCTCCTAGCAGATCGACCAGTTGAGGGAAGAGGACTTCCCCCATGGGTTCGAGCCGGAACCGTATACAGAGGATCATGCCGCCCCTCCTCCGCCCCCGTCAACCAAGGTTGACGCGCGAGTACTGTCAACGTAAGTTGACACCATGACCGATGCGACCGATCTCGCCGCACGGGCCGGCGACCGCGACCCACGGGTCGGACTACGGGCCGTCTCCGCCCTGCGGCGACTACTGGAACAGCTGGAAGCCGTCCAGGTGCGCAGCGCGCGCAACCAGGGGTGGTCGTGGCAGGAGATCGCGGCCGAACTGGGAGTCAGCCGACAGGCCGTCCACAAGAAGTACGGGAGGCAGTGATGTTCGAACGGTTCACGAAGGCCGCACGCACTGCGGTGAAGGGTGCGGCCGAGCACGCGGAACGGAGCGGCGCGACGGTCGTCACCCAGGAGCATCTGCTGCTCGCCCTGCTCGACGGGGAGGGCACCCGGGCGACGGAGGCGCTGCGCACCCTGTGCCCGCCGGACCGCAGGCCGTCCCTGGTCTCCGCCCTGACCGACGCCCGGCGCCGGGCGGGGCTCTCCCGGGCGGACGAGGAGGCCCTGGCGGACCTCGGCATCGACGTCGGCGCGATCGTGGCCCGGGTGGAGGAGACCCACGGCGAGGGTGCGCTGGCCGGTGACCGCAAGGACTCCGGCTGGTGGTCCGGCCGCCGCTCCTTCTCGCGGGAGGCCAAGAAGATCCTGGAGAACTCCCTCCGGGTGGCGCTGGCCCGCAAGGACCGGGAGATCGGCGACGAGCACATCCTCCTGGCGCTCACCACGACCGGCGGGGTCGTCGCGGAGGCCCTGGCCGACCACGGCGTGACGTACGCCTCCGTCGAATCGGCGGTCGCCGGCGCACCGGCGCGCTGACCGCGACGGTCGCCGGAGGCCGGAAAGGCGGCTCATCCCGCGCTCCCCGGACTGCTGTGCCAGAGCTTCCTGGGCGGCTGCGCCGTGCCTTCGCCGGCCGGCTTGAGGTCCGCCCAGGGGTTCATCTCGTAGCCGGTGGACATCGTGATGCGGCGGCCGGAGTCGGCGTCCCCTCCGGTCGGTACGGGCTCCGCGAGCCGCGCCCCGACCGCCTCCAGGCCGCCGGACGCCCGCAGTTCGGCCAGTTCGGCGAGGTTCCAGGCGGCCGAGCCGACCACGCTGAGGCTGCGCGGGCCACGTCGCTGCACGACGCCCCGGACGAGGAGCAGCCAGGAGTGGAAGACGGTGTGGGCGCAGCGCTCGTGGGCGTCGTCGAAGAAGGCGAGGTCGACCAGGCCCGTACCGTCGTCGAGCGTGCTGAAGATGACCCGTTTCCCGGAGCGGATGGGCGGGGTCTGGGTGGCGGCCTTGGCGCCCGCGACCAGGACGGTCCTGCCGTGGGGGGTGTCGCGCAACCGCTGGGCGGAGACGACGCCTAGTTCGCGGAGGAAGGCGTGGTGGTCGTCCATGAGGTGGCGGGAGGCGTCCATCCCGAGGATGCCGAGCTCGGCGCTGAGGCGTTCCGTGTCGTCGAGGTCGGGGAGTCCGACGGGGGCGGTCTTCCCGCCCTGGGCGAGCGGGAGTTGGCCGCCATGGGAGGCGGCTCCCCGGTGGACGCGCCGGAGTTCGGTGAGGTGGAGCAGCAGGTCGCGGCGGTTGGCGCCGAAGGCGTCCAGCGCGCCGACCTGGGCGAGCCGTTCGGCGACGGGGGTGCGGGGGCGGGCCCGCTCCCAGAAGTCGAGGAGGGAGGCGTAGGGCTGTCCGGCCTCGATGCGGGCGCTCTCCGTCTCGCCGATGCCGTGGACGTCGGTGAGACCGAGCCGGAGCCCCCACAGCTCAGGACTACCGGACACCAGTTCGATACGGTGAGCGACCGCCGACCGGTTCACGTCCAGCGGCAGCACCGGCACCCCGCGCCGCCGCGCGTCCGCGAGGAGCAGCCGCTTGGGGTACATGCCGGGGTCGTGGGTGAGCAGCCCCGCGTAGAAGGCCGCCGGGTGGTGCGCCTTGAGCCAGGCCGACTGGTACGTCGGCACGGCGAAGGCCACCGCGTGCGCCTTGCAGAAGCCGTACGAGCCGAAGGCCTCCACGATCTCCCAGGTGCGGGCGACGGCCTCGGCCTCGTATCCGCGCACCGAGGCCCGCTGCGCGAACCAGACCTTGATCCGGCCCTGCGACTCGGGGTCCGAGAGCCCGCGCCGCACCTGGTCGGCCTCGTCGCGGCGGCAGCCGGTCATGATCCGGACGATCTCGATGATCTGCTCGTGGAAGACGACCACGCCGTACGTCTCCTTCAGCGGTCCTTCCAGGTCGGGGTGGGGATAGCGGACGGGGGCGCGGCCGTGCCGGGCCTCGATGAAGGGGCGGACCATGTCGGCGGCGACCGGCCCGGGGCGGAAGAGCGAGATGTCGACGACGAGGTCGTGGAAGGTCGCGGGCTGGAGCCGGCCGACCAGGTCGCGCTGGCCCGGGGACTCGATCTGGAAGCAGCCGAGGGTCTCGGTGGAGCGGATGAGCCGGTACGTCTCGGGGTCGCCCTCCGGGATCGCGTCGATGTCCGGCCGGGTGCCGGTGGCGCGCCCGACCTCGGCGACGGCGTGGGCCATCGCGGACTGCATGCGCACGCCGAGGACGTCGAGCTTGAGCAGCCCGAGGTCCTCCACGTCCTCCTTGTCGAACTGCGACATGGGGATGGGGGCACCTCCCATGCCCTTAAGGCTATGGGGGACCTCGCCGCTGGTGGGGACCACGGGGGTGCGGGCGAGCAGCGAGGCGTCCGAGAGCAGCACCCCGCAGGGGTGCATGGCGATGCCGCGCGGGAGGGCGTCGAGCGCCTCGACCAGCTCCCAGAGCCGGCCGTACTTCTCCCGCTCCCCCGCGAGTTCGCGCAGTTCGGGCAGTTCGTCGAGGGCGGCGAGCGCGTCCCTGGCGCGGATGTGCGGGAAGGCCTTGGCGATCCGGTCGGTCTCGGCCGGGTCCAGGGAGAGGGCCGCGCCGACGTCCCGTACCGCGTGGCGGACCCGGTAGGTCTCGGGCATGGAGACGGCGGCGACGCGCTCGGTACCGAAGCGGTCGATGATCGCCCGGTACACCTCCAGACGGCGGGCGGACTCGACGTCGACGTCGATGTCGGGCAGGGCGGTGCGACGCTTGGACAGGAAGCGCTCCATGAGCAGACCGTGCTCGACCGGGTCGGCGTGGGCGATGCCGAGGAGGTGGTTGACGAGGGAGCCGGCACCGGAGCCCCGGGCGGCGACCCGGATCCCCATGCCCCTTACGTCGTCGACGACCTGGGCGACCGTCAGGAAGTAGGTGGCGAAGCCGTGGTGGGCGATGACGTCCAGCTCGCGGTGCATCCGGTCCCAGTAGGCGCGCCGTTTCCCGTACCCCTTGAGGACCATGCCGGCGGCGGCCCGGGAGGCGAGGACGCGCTGGGCGGTGCGGTGCTCCGCGCCGACGAGGTACGGCTCGGGGAAGTGTGCGGAGCCGATGCCGAGGTCGTCCTCGGGGTCGACCAGGCAGGCGGCGGCGACCTCCGCGGTCCGGTCGAGGAGCCGGTGGGCGGCGTCCCGGCGGAAGCCCGCGGCCTCGACGATCCGCTCGGCGGCGGCCGTCATGCCGTCGGGTCCCTCGGCGCCCTTGAGCCAGGCCTCTCCGCTGTCGAGCTCCTTGCGGGGGTCGACGGGGACGAGGCGGCGGGCGGAGTCGAGGACGTCGGCGACGGGCCCCTGGCCGGGGTCGGCGTAGCGGACGGCGTTGGTGAGGACGGGCCGGACGCCCTGCTCGGCGGCGAAGCCGACGGTACGGGCGGCGAGCCGCAGGGAGCCGGGGCCGGTGCCGGTACGGCCGTGGTGGACGGCCTCCAGGCACAGCGCGTCGCCGTACCGCTCGCGCCAGGGGGCGAGCAGCCGGGCGGCCCGGTCGGGGCGGCCCGCGACCAGGGCACGGCCGACGTCGGACGCGGGGCCGAGCAGCACGGTCACGTCGTCGGCGCACAGGGCGGGCCGGGGCAGCAGGGGGCTGCCCCCTCCCCCGGCGTGGGCGGCGGTGATCATGGCGCAGAGGGAGGCCCAGCCGGTGCGGGAGCGGGCGAGGAAGAGGGCGCGGGGCGCGGACTCGTCGACGAAGGCGCCACCGCGCACGGGCACCCGGCGGGCGGAGCCCTGGCCCGTCCCGTTCACCGGCTCCGGCACCTCGTACGCGAGGTCCACGCCGAAGAGGGGGCGGACGCCCTCCTTCGCGCACGCCTTGGCGAAGCGGACCGCGCCGGAGAGGGTGTCGCGGTCGGTCAGGGCGAGCGCGTCCATGCCCCGCTCGGCGGCGCGCTTCGCGAGCCGTTCGGGGTGCGAGGCCCCGTAACGCAGGGAGTAGCCCGACGCGGCGTGCAGGTGCGTGAATCCCGGCATGGCGCACCTCCCGCACTCCCGCATCGAATTCGTACGTACGTTCCCACCCCCTCGTTCCCACCCTAACTCATTTCGAACGTCCGTACGATAACCCGTACGAGGGACACCCCTCCGCCCTCCGGCTCAGCCATTCGGACCCCTCCCACCTGCGGAAACGTCCTTCGCCCAGGAACCTGGGGGGCATGAGTCTCGTCGATGAACTGAAAAGCGCCGTCACCCCCCGAGCCGCCCTGCTCGTCGTCGGCGTCTTCGCCCTCCAGCTCCTGTTCATCACCTCGTACGTCGGGGCCCTGCACCACCCCAAGCCGACGGACGTGCCCTTCGGCGTCGTCGCGCCGCCGCAGGTCTCAGCCCAGCTCGTCGGGCAGCTGGAGAAGCTCCCCGGCACACCGATCAACCCCCGGACCGTCACCGACGAGGCCGAGGCGCGGAAGCAGATCATGAACCGGGACATCGACGGGGCCCTCCTCGTCGACCCCACCGGCCGCACCGACACCCTGCTCGTCGCCTCCGGCGGCGGCACCGTGCTCTCCTCCGCCCTGGAGACGATCTTCACCAAGGTGGAGGCGACCCAGCAGCGCACCGTGAGGACGGTCGACGTGGCCCCCGCGTCGGCGGAGGACTTCGACGGACTCTCCGCCTTCTACCTCGTCGTCGGCTGGTGCGTCGGCGGCTACATCTGCGCCGCGATCCTGGCGATCAGTGCGGGCTCCCGGCCCGCGAACCGCGAGCGCGCGATCATCCGCCTCGGTGTCCTGGCGCTCTACTCGGCCCTCGGCGGCCTCGGCGGCGCGATCATCGTCGGGCCGATCCTGGGCGCCCTGCCCGGCAGCGTCGCCGCCCTGTGGGGCCTGGGCACCCTGGTCGTCTTCGCCGTCGGCGCCGCCACCCTCGCCCTGCAGTCGGTCTTCGGGATCGTCGGCATCGGCCTGGCGATCCTCCTCATCGTGGTCGCGGGCAACCCCAGCGCGGGCGGCGCCTTCCCGCTGCCGATGCTGCCCCCGTTCTGGAAGGCGATCGGCCCCGCCCTGCCGCCGGGCGCCGGCACCTGGGCGGCACGCTCGATCGCGTACTTCAAGGGCAACGACATGACCGCCTCGATGCTGGTCCTCTCGGCCTGGGCGGTCGTCGGCGCCGTCGTCACCCTCGTGATGTCCTCGCTGAAGCGCAAGCCCGATGCCGAGCCGATCGCGGAGGAGCCGGCCGAGGCCCGTCCGTAAGGCACACGGAGGAGGCCGTAAGGCACACAGAGGAGGCCCCCCGCCGCGGCGGGGGGGCACCACGGGGCGGGCACCGAGGGCTTGGGGCCCGGCACGGCCATGGGCGGGAGG
>NZ_JBSGTX010000021.1:0-68328 GCF_053607625.1 Streptomyces sp. NPDC055103 | reverse complement strand
GCGTCAGTTGTTTATACGCGCCCCCACGGCGGCGGCCGAACGCCCCACTGCGGCGCCCCCCCGCCGGGGGGGGGGGCCTCCTCGGCGCGTCCACCTCGGCCTTCGGCCACGGCACGGCCTTGTGCGTGACGGTGCCGTTGTGGCGGATCACGTGCGGGAGCAGCAGCGCGTTGGTGCGGCCGTGAGCGACGTGGAAGGTGTTGCCGAGGGTGTGGGCCATGGCGTGGACCAGGCCGAGGAAGGCGTTGGCGAAGGCCATCCCGGCGATGGTGGAGGCGTTGTGCATCCTCTCGCGGGCCTCGGGCGCCCTGGCGCCCTCCGTCACACAGGTCTCCAGGTTCTCGAAG
This sequence comes from Streptomyces sp. NPDC055103, assembly GCF_053607625.1. Lineage (NCBI taxonomy): Bacteria > Bacillati > Actinomycetota > Actinomycetes > Kitasatosporales > Streptomycetaceae > Streptomyces > Streptomyces sp. NPDC055103. Next base: position 67,981 of record NZ_JBSGTX010000021.1, on the reverse strand, counting down.
ACGAGCCTGATGGCCTGGAGGCACTGGCCGTCGGTGAAGTCGTTGGCGTAGGCGGAGACGTACGCCTCGGTGGCGTGGGTCAGCGCGTCGAAGCCGGAGTCGGCGGTGACGTGGCCGGGAGGTGCAGCGGGAGGACCGGGTCGACGATGGCGACGTCCGGGGTGAGCGCGTAGTCGGCGAGCGGGTACTTCTGCGCGGCCTCGGGGTCGGAGATCACCGCGAAGGGGGTGACCTCGCTGCCGGTGCCCGAGGTGGTCGGGATCGCGACGAGCCTGGCCTTCTCGCCCAGCTTCGGGAAGCGGTAGGCACGCTTGCGGATGTCGAAGAACTTCTCCTTCGTGTCCGCGAACTCGACCTCGGGCCGCTCGTACATCAGCCACATGATCTTCGCCGCGTCCATCGGGGAGCCGCCGCCGAGGGCGATGACGGTGTCCGGTCCTCGTCCTCGGTGTGGATCGCGGCGCTGTGGCCGAGGCCGTGGAACTCGACCATGCGGGCGGAGAGTTCGAGGCCGTGCTCGGTGGAGTCGGCCGAGGGCGGCCAGGACCGGGGAGAGCTTCTCGCGGGTGAGCGGCTCGGCCTCGCCGACCTCGGCGCACTCGGCGATGAGGATCGAGGTGTCCTCGGGGACCTCGAAGCCGGCCTGTTCGGCGATCCACCGCGGGGACCTGCCAACGACGTCCGCGTTGAGCTTGGCGCCGTCACAGCCGGTGGCGTAGGCGGTGGTGCCGAAGACGCACTCCTCCAGCTTGGTCTTCTCGGCGGCGGTGACGACGTAGGCGCCGAGCCGTTCGAACTCGGCGATCCCCTCCTCGTACACCTCCTCTTCGAGGATCACGGCCTGCTCGGAGGCGCATCCGGAAGTCCTCTTGTGAACGGATTCACAAGAGGACTCCGGCCCCCGCCGCCGTGCTGCCTAGTAGACGCTCACGCCGTACGCGCTCAGCGCCTCCGTCACCGGCTGGAAGAAGGTCGTCCCGCCCGAGGAGCAGTTGCCGCTGCCGCCCGAGGTGAGGCCGACGGCCCTGCTGCCGGAGTAGAGCGGGCCGCCGGAGTCGCCCGGCTCGGCGCAGACGTTCGTGCGGATCATGCCGTAGACGATGTCGCCGCCGCCGTAGTTCACGGTGGCGTTGAGACCGGTCACCGAGCCGCTGTGGGTGCCGGTGGTGGAGCCCCGGCGGGTGACCGACATGCCGACGGTCGCGTTGGCGGCACTGGTGATGTCCTGGCTGCCGACGGTGCCGGACTTGGTGACCGTGGAGTTGGTGTAGCGGACGATGCCGTAGTCGTTGTTCGGGAAGCTCGACCCGGCCGTGTTGCCGAGGACGGTCGACCGCGACGAGTTGGAGTACCAGGTGCCCGCGCCGTCGGTGCAGTGACCGGCGGTGAGGAAGTAGTAGGCGCCCGCACTGTCCCGGACGTTGAAGCCCAGGGAGCAGCGCCAGCCGGCGTCAGCGTAGATCGCGTCGCCGCCGGAGATCAGCTTGGTGAACTTTCCGGGCGTCCGCTCGACCCGGATCGCGCCCGCGTCGGCCCCGGCCTGGCGCTTGATCTTCGCGATCTCGGCGGGGCTGACCGTGGAGTCGGCGGTGACGACGACCGCCCCGGTGGCGGTGTCGATGTGCCAGGCGGTGCCGGCCACATCGGCGGCGAGCACGGCGTCGCTCGCCGCGGCGAGCCGCTCGGCGCCGAAGGTCTGCGTCGAGTCGGCGCTCGCGGTGGGGACGGCGAGCGCCGCGGCGGCGGCGAGGCCGGCGGCGACGGCGAGCATGCGGACGGTTCTCGTGGGGGTGGTGCGCGTGGTCCTCACTTGTCGTTCCTCCCAAGGGGGATCGGGGGCCCGCCGTGGGGTGCCGGGCCCGTGAGGCGCGGCCCTGGGGGGCGTCTTGTCGATGAGGCCGGGCTCGCCTCATCGACACGACACCCCCGAGGCCTGCGCTGTGGGGGGAGTCTCGGGCCGTACGACTTCAGGCCGCAAGGGCGCCTTTCAGCCGTACGACCTTCAACAGGCCTTGCCGCGAAGGGAGTTGCGGTTCGTCAGAGGAGGCTGACCCGGTACTTGGCGAGGGCCTCCGGCACCGGCTGGTAGAAGGTCGTGCCGCCGGTGGAGCAGTTGCCGCTGCCGCCGGAGGTGAGCCCGAGCGCCTTGGTGCCGTCGTAGAGCGCGCCCCCGGAGTCGCCGGGCTCGGCGCAGACGTTGGTCTGGATCATGCCGCGGACGGTGCCGCCGCCGGAGTAGTGGACGGTGGCGTCGAGGCCTGTCACCGTGCCACTGCGGGTGCCCGTGGTGGAGCCGGAGCGCTTGACCGACTCACCGACGTAGGCGTCGGCGGCGGTGAAGCCGCCGGTGTGGCTGAGCGAGGTGTTGTCGTAGCGGACGAGTGCGTAGTCGTTGCCGGGGAAGCTGGAGCCCACGGTGGCGCCGATCAGGGTGGACTGCGCCGAGTTGGCGTACCAGGTGTTGGCGACGTTGCCGCAGTGACCGGCGGTGAGGAAGTAGTACGTGCTGCCACTGCGGACGTTGAAGCCGAGCGAGCAGCGGTAGCCGCCTCCGTAGATGGCGTCGCCCGCGCCGAGCAGCGGCTTGAAGACGCCCGAGGTGCGCTGGACACGGAGGGCTCCGGCGTCGGCGCCGGCCGCCGCGCGGATCTTCGCGAGCCCCGCGTCGGTGACGGTGGAGTCGGCGGTGACGACGACTCTGCCCGCCGCTCTGTCCACGTACCAGGCGGTGCCGCCGACCCCGGCGGCGTCGACGGCGGCGTCGGCGCGGGCGAGCTGCGCCGCTCCGGCCGGGCCGGGGGTGGGGGCGGCCTGGGCGCCCGGAAGTCCGAGGGCCGTCACGGCGGCGAGTCCCGCGGCGATCGCGAGCAGTCGGGTGCTGGTGATCCTCACTGTGCTCCTCACTGTTCTCCTTCTGGGAAAAGCGGAGGGGCCCGTGGGTGGCGGGCCCGCGAGTCCCCCAAGCTCTCAACTCCGTTCGAGCAGGGGGACCCCCATCGTGAGATGACGTGTTCCTGACACGCACCGTGAGTGATAGTGGCCGTAGTGAAGCGGACGCACAAGACCGCCGCATGCACGGGTGCCCCCGGCCGGCACGGCCGGGGGCACCCGCCATTCCCGCACATCCTGCGGGAGAGCCCAGGTCAGGTGGGACCGGAACGCGTCAGGAGGGGTTCAGCCGTCGCTCCCCCGCCGCCACCGCGGTGTCCAGCGTGTTGCCCGGCGGCGGGAACGGGCAGATGAAGTGGTCGGCGAAGGCGCACGGCGGCAGCAGCGCGCGGTTGAAGTCCACCGACACCGAGCCGTCCGCCGCCGGAGCCGCGGGCCGCAGGAAACGGAAGCGGTAGCTGTCCCGGCCGCTGGTGGAGTCCGCGAAGACCGCCCACAGCGACCCGTCGTCCTCGACGGCCACCTGGAGGGTGTGCTCGCCGCCGTGCAGCTCGAAGGCCGGCTCACCGGCGAGCCCGAGACCGCGCTCCCGCCCGTCGGCGTTCTCGACCCGCACGCTGCGCGTCTCCTCGTACGGCCGGAAGACGCCGGGCACCACCCAGCGCTCGTCGTACGGAGTGGCCTCGATGCCCGCGAAGGCGCGGCGCGCCTCCGAACCGGGGTCGAAGTCCCGTACGGCCCAGAGCCCTTCGCGCCGCAGAACCACGAGACGGCGGCCGGCCGACTCGACCCGCGACTCGTGGCTCGGGGCGTGGTCGGCGATGAGCCGCACGGTGCCGGCGAAGGGCTTCCCGTCGACGGTGATCGCGTCCTCGGCGTCCGCCGTCAGGACGACCTCGTCGCCGTCCTCCCGCCACTCACCGGGAACGGCCGGAATTCGACCCTCCGGGTGGTCCGAGAGCCAGTGGGTGCCCGTGAGGGTTCCGGCGCCGCCCGCACGACCCTCGGCTTCGCACTGATCACCGCCGCCACGCTCGCGCTCACCGCCTGCGTGGGAGGCGAACCCACGACCGCGCCGGCCGGGGCCTCGGGAGCGCCGGGCGCCGCGAAGGGCGCGCTGCCGAGCGAGGACGTGGTGTCGGCGGTGAAGAAGAACGAGGCCGCGGCGAAGCTGCTTCCCGCCGGCGTCCGGCAGCGGGGCGGCTTCACGATCGCCGCCTCGGTCGGGGCCCTGCCCAGCTCGGCCTATCTGCCCGACGGCAGGAGCGTGGTCGGGGTGGACGCCGACTTCACGGGCGCCGTGGCGAAGGCCCTCGGCCTGGAGGTGAAGCGCGAGGTCGTCGGCTTCGAGGCGATCCTGCCGGCCCTCGGCAGCGGCAAGTACGACGTCGGCGCCGGGGACTTCGGGGTGACCGAGGCGCGCCGCAAGACGATCGACTTCGTCACGTACATCAACGACGGCCAGGGCTTCGCCATCCGGGCCGACAGCCCGCTGAAGGTGGTCACCGACCTCTCGCAGCTATGCGGCCTGAAGGTCGCGACGGGCGCCGGCACGACCTTCGAGCAGACCCTGGAGAAGAACAAGGGCCGGTGCGCGGAGGCCGGGAAGCCGGTGTACGAGGTGAACGTCTTCACCGAGACGTGAGCGGTCTGGATGTCGCTCCAGCAGGGGCGCAGCGACGTCGTGATGAGCACGATCAACGGCGTGTGGTAAGCGGTGACGCAGCAGCGGAACGTGAAGTTCCTCAACGAGTACCGGCGGCTCGACGTCGGCTTCGCCTTCAAGAAGGGCACCCCGCTCGCCCCGGCCTTCCAGGCGGCGGTGAACGGCCTGAAGGCCGACGGGACGTACGACCGGATCCTGGAGAAGTGGGGCGTGACGGGGTCGGGCATCGCGCGCTCCCAGATCACTCCGCCGGAGCTGCCGGCATCGACGAAGTGACGGGACCGTCGGCCCGGATGGGGGTCCCCAGCGGGCCGACGGGGTGTCAGCACCGGGCCGACGGGGTGTCAGCCGGGGTGTCAGCAGTCGCAGCCGCAGTCGCAGCCCCCGCAGCAGCCGTCCCCGCCGCTGGAGCAGCAGTCGCCGCAGTTGCTGCAGCAGTCACAGCAGTCGCAGCAGCCGCCGGGGTCGCACTGCTGGCAGAGCCCCTCGCGCCGCTGCCGGCTCCAGGGGTCTTCGAAGGTCCCGCAGCACATCTGGCAGGTGCAGGCCAGCCCGACCCAGAGGGCGCATCCGGCTATCAGGCCGCGCCGGTTCGGCGGCCCGGGCGGGAACGGCCCACCGGGGCCTCCGGGACCACCGGGGCCGGGGGCGTACGGCCCACCGGGCCCACCCGGGCCACCCGGGCCGGGGGCGTACGGGTTACCGGGGACGGGTCCCGGCCCGTGTGCCGCGTACGGGTTCCCCGGCACCGGGCCCTGCCCGTGCACCGGCCCCTGCCCCGGCGCCCCGTGCGAGCAGCTCGTCGTGCCGAAGGCCCGGTCCACCGACGTCCGCAGCTCGTGGGCGAGCAGGACATGGACCAGCTTGCCGTCGACGAACTCGGCGTCCCGCAGCGCGAGCCGGATGCCGTGCAGGGCGTCGTCGGCCAGCCGTCGCGCCTCCTCGCGGGAGGTGCCGGTCGCGGTGAGCGGGTTCCAGGCGCCCGCCGCCGCGTCGGCGGTCTGGTCCTCGACGGCGTCGAGGAGGTGGGCGAGGCGGCCGAAGAGCCGGCCGGCCTCGGCGAGCGGCGCGGCGTTGTCCGGCCGCCCCGCGAGGACGGCGGTGTGCGCGAAGGCGGCCGCCGTCGCGGTCTCGGTCGGCTCGGTGACAGCCAGCAGCGGCGTACCGATGCCGGCGAGGGACTCGAGCCCGGCCTGCCGGTCGACGGCGTCGACGAGGACGGCGGTGTCGAAGCCGAGGGCGCGGCCGGTCCTGGCGCCGGCCCGGTCCCAGGAGCGGGCGACCCGGCGGGCCGCGGCGGCGACCGGCTTGCGGGCCAACAGGCCGTCCCGGTCGGCGACGTGGTCCCGTACCTTCGCCGAGGCGAGGACGAGCGAGACGGCGGCGGCGAGGCGCGCGCCCTCCCCCTGGGCCACGGGCGCGGTCCGCATCCCGCGCAGCGGGCAGGGGCCCGCGGTGCGCCGCCCGCTCGCCACCGTGCCGGTCTGAGCCTCCGTCAGGACCGAGACGATGAGCCCGTCGTAGTTGGTGACGACCCGGGCGAACTGCCCGTGGTCCGCGCGAAGTGCCAGGCAGAGGCCGCAGAGGTGGGCCATCCACTCGACCTTGAGCCCGTCGGTGAGCCGGTGCGTGCAGGGTCTGACGATTCCGAACATGAGGTGCCCCCGTGAGCCGTACGAAGTGCCGTCGAGCGGCTTCGCGGCATCGTAGCGAGCCGGGCCCGTTCACCCGTACGCGCCCACCGTCACCCTTCTGGCCCGACTTTCATATTTTAAGTTGCACGCCCCTCCGTCAGACCCCGCATACCGCAAGATTCCTGACGTATCGCCAGAATTCGATGCTCACGTTCTGCACCAGTACCGTCACGAATCCCCTGCGCGGCGTGTATCCGCTTGGCGCGCGATCCGCATCATGGACGACGATAGGGACTGCGGAACCACAAGTGACCGCGCTGAAAGGAGGCGTCCATGGGATCGGTGCGCAAGGCGAGTGCCTGGCTGGGACTCGTCGAGGACAACGACGAGCGTTACTACGACGACGAGTACGCCGACGGTGCCGAGAACGGCGCGTCCGGCGACGCCTGGGTGACGGACCCCCGGGTCCGGGTGGCCACGGACACCGCCCAGGATCAGGGCCGCCGGATCGCCACCGTCTCCCCGGACGGCTTCCGGGACGCCCGGGGCATCGGCGAGCTCTTCCGGGACGGTGTTCCGGTGATCGTGAACCTGACCGCGATGGAGCCGCACGACGCCAAGCGCGTGGTCGACTTCGCCGCCGGTCTCGCCTTCGGTCTGCGCGGCTCGATCGAGCGCGTGGCGACGCGGGTCTTCCTGCTCACCCCCGCCGACACCCAGATCGTCGGCGGAGAGACCCGCCGGCGTCCGCAGGACGGTTTCTTCAACCAGAGCTGAGCGGGTCCGCCGGTCCGACCGGGCATCACCCGAGGGATCGGGTCAGTGCGCCGGTCGTCCCGAGCCGGCGGGCTCGATCGCTTCCCGGGTCGCGGGCACCCGCGGCTCGGCAGGCTCCAGGGCCCCGGCCTGCTCGCACACCCCGGCCGGCTCGCACGACGTGTACGAGGTGCCCGCCGTGCACGGATCCGCCGACTCGAACGACTCGGCCGACTCGTTCGCTTCCACCGGACACTCCATGACCGACGGCAGCCGCCGGGCCATCAGCGCCCCGATGAGCAGCAGCACCGCGCTCACACAGAGCGTGACGTGCAGACCGTTCACGAAGGCGTGCCGGGCGGCCTCGTGCAGGGCCGCGCCCGCCGTGCCGCCGAGCTGGTCGGCGACCTGATACGCCTCGCCGAGGGAGTTCGACGCGGCGTCGCTCGCCTCCGTCGGCACACCGGGGACCGCGGCGAGCCCGGGGGCGTACGCGGCGTTCATCACACTGCCGAGCAGTGCGATGCCCATGCCGGCACCGAGCTGGTACGAGGTCTCGCCGATCGCGGCGGCGCCGCCCGCGCTCTTCTGCGGCGCCTCGCTGAGCATCGACTCGTACGCCGAGAAGAGCGTGGTCTGCAGGCCGAAGCCGAGCAGCACGAAGCCCACCGTGAGCAGCAGCGGCCGGTCGTCCTGTCCCATGAGCGTCAGCAGCAGCACCGCGGCGGCGGTGAGGACGAAGCCCCAGCCGACCATCCGGCGCGGACCGATCCTGCGCAGGGTGTACGAGCCGGTGGCGCCGGCGGCCATGGCGGCGAAGGTGAGCGGCAGGAGCCGCAGCCCGGTCTCCAGGGGGCTCAGTCCGAGGACGAGCTGGAGGTACTGGACGGCGATGAGCTCCAGGCCGACCAGGGCCAGCATGCCGATGACGATGCAGCCGACCGAGGTGGTGAAGGCCGCCCGGGAGAAGAGCCCCATGTCGATCAGCGGGTGCCGGCGCCGCTTCTGCCGGCGGACGAAGAGGACGAGGAGCGCGGCGCCGATGAGCAGCGGTCCCGCGGTCGGGAGGGCGAGCAGCGGCTCGCCGGCCCCGGCGCGCTTGACGCCGAGGACGCAGCCGAGGACACCGGCGGCGGCCATGAGGGCGCCGAGGACGTCCCAGGGGCCGTCGGAGTCCCCCCGGGACTCGGGGAGGAGGCGGCGGCCCAGCGGCAGGATCAGCGCCATCAGCGGGATGTTGATGAGGAAGACGGATCCCCACCAGTAGTTCTCGACGAGGAAGCCGCCGAGCACCGGTCCGGTGGCGGCCCCGATCGCGGCGACCGCGGTCCAGACGCCGATGGCGGTGGCGCGTTCCCGGCGGTCGGGGAAGACGGTCCGGAGGATGGAGAGCGTCGCGGGCATGATCATGGCGCCGCCGACACCGAGCAGCGCGCGGGCCGCGATGAGGACCCCCGGCTCGGTGGCGAGGGCGGCGACCGCCGAGGCGACGCCGAACAGCGCGTAGCCGAGGAGGAGGACGCGCCGTCTGCCGACCCGGTCGCCGAGGGTGCCGAAGAGGATCAGCAGCGAGGCGCAGATCAGCGGGTAGGCGTCGACGATCCAGAGCAGCGCGGTGGAGCTGGGGCGCAGGTCCTCGGTGAGCGAGGGGACGGCGACGTGGAGGATGGTCGCGTCGAGGGCGACCAGGAGAAGGCTGACGCAGAGGACGACCAGGACGACCCAGCGATTGGTTCCGCCGTCGACGGCACGCTCTCGCGCTCGGGCCGTGATCGTCCGCGACATGTACGTACCTCCCAGTGAAGCTCTCGCGCTCGGCAGGCGCCGACCAGGGCGTATGCCCCTGGGGCGGCCCGACATCGACGGGCGAGTGAGCCGTCAGCGTACGCGAGTTCAGGCTCCGGGCGCGTGGTGCAGCTCTCACCCCAGCGGGCCTCCCGGTGTGGCGTACGCCACTCGGCGGGGCCCGCGCGTCGCATGGAATTCCGTACGTATACCTGTTTGAAGCAATTCCCCTGCGCTCAAACACTCTTCCGAAAAGAGCCCTGCCGGCAATAGGGCTGAAGGTCATCGGATTTTCCGACGGACGTCGGGAATGGTCCGGCGACTGAGACCTACTCCACATCACATGGTCATCACGAAGACACCGGATCGACCGGGACGGCTTCTCACTCCCTGTAACGTCGATTGGGTGCGTACCGACATCTTTGCCCGGCTGGACCGGGAGCCGGAACCGCCGAAGATAGAGGTCCCGGGGATGACCCGCACGCGTCTCGCGCTCTTCGGCGGGACATCGGCGTTCTATCTGGCCATTGTCGTCGCGGTCCTGCTGTCGACCTGGCTGGTGACCCTCGACTGGAAGATCATGCTGTTCCGGCCCTATCAGCAGTGGCCGGAGATCCACGGCTTCCTCGACTACTACGTCGTCCTCGGTCAGCGCGGCCCCACGGCCGTCATGGTGGCCGCATGGCTGGGCTGGCGCTCCTGGCGCCAGCACACCCTGCGGCCACTGCTGTGTCTCGGCGCGGCACTGCTGCTGCTCAACGTCTCGGTCGGCGCGGTCAAGCTCGGGCTCGGCCGGCTCGGCCCCCACTACGCGACACAGGTCGGCTCCGCCGAGCTCTTCGCGGGCGGCGATATATTCCCGTCCGGCCACACCGCCAACGCGGTCGTGACCTGGGGCATCCTCGCCTACCTGGCGACCACCCCGCGAGCCAGGCGCTATCTGTCGGCCCTCTCCGCCGTGGTCGCGCTCGGCGTCGGCCTCACCACCGTCTATCTGGGCACGCACTGGCTGAGCGACGTGCTGCTCGGCTGGGCCGCGGGGCTCCTGGTCCTGCTCGCCCTGCCCTGGTGCGAGCCGGTCCTCGCGGTGGCGGAGTCCTGGATCCTCGCGCTTCGCGACCGGCTCAGGGACCGGCTGCGCGACCGTCGCCGGCTGGTGCCCTCCCTGCCCGTGGCCTCCGGAGGCCCGCGCCCGGGGTTCTTCCCGCAGCGTCCGGCCGGGGCCGAGGAGCCCGTCCGCGAGACCGTGGGAGTGGCCCGCGGCCGCGCCCCGGCGACCCGCGGCTGACCGCCCCCTGACGACAGAGAAGGGCCCCGACCGTCCTCGGCCGGGGCCCTTCCTCGTCTCCGTGAACGTCTGTCAGCCGAGCCAGCAGCGGGTGACGGTGCCGTCCTCGACCTCGAAGTTGATGCGTCCTGACAGGTATTCCATGGTGATGATCGAGCCGGGCGGCAGCGACCTGACGGTCTTCCAGCCCCGTGTCCTGGCGAGCTGCTCGGCACCGTCCGCGTCGAGTCCCACATAGGACTCGGGAGCGTCTCGGGGCGGTTCGGGAGTGCGCGATGTGGGTGACATAGGCCTCACGTTAGCCTCTTTGCGGTCACGCTTGTGTCACAAGTTCTCGACATATGTTTGACACGCCCATCGTCACTCGAAAGGACAGTTTCCGGCCGATTCTCCAGCAATTCCGCGAAGCCTCCAGCACTTCGCACGAAGAGGCCCACAGCACCGGAAAAGCCGGGGAATTACCTGGCCCCGCGCTTCGTACGCCGAATTACCCCGATGCCGCACGCGGTGCCCACACACTTCCCTTACACAATGCTTACGCGGGTTCCGCCGGAGAACCGTCGGCCGATCGGAGCAGCCGGAACCCGGCCCTCCCCCGACCGCCGGACCGCCGGACGCATCATGTCCGGACGCCCGGCGAGCAGGGCCCCGGGGGCGCGAGGCGGAGGCAGCGATGGGCACCGAGACAGCGACCGCGACCGTCGAATCGGCCCGGCAGCGGCACGGCCGCGTCCTGATCGACTGGGTCACCACGACGGACCACAAGAAGATCGGCCATCTGTACCTGGCCACCTCGTTCGTCTTCTTCCTGCTGGCCGGGCTCATGGCGATGCTGATGCGGGCCGAGCTGGCCCGCCCGGGGCTCCAGCTCGTCACGAACATGGAGTTCAACCAGGCCTTCACGCTGCACGGCACGATCATGCTGCTGCTCTTCGCCACGCCCACCTTCGCCGGCTTCGCCAACGAGCTGGTGCCGCTGCAGATCGGCGCGCCCGACGTCGCCTTCCCGCGGCTGAACATGTTCTCGTACTGGCTGTTCCTCTTCGGCGGCCTGATGGTGATCGGCTCGCTGCTCACCCCGAACGGCCCCGCCGCCTTCGGCTGGACCGCCTACGCCCCGCTGAACAGCCTGGAACGGTCGCCGGGCGTCGGCGTCGACCTGTGGATCATGGGGCTCGCGCTCTCGGGCTTCGGCACGATCCTCACCTCGGTGAACTTCCTCGCCACCGTCATCGGGATGCGGGCCCCCGGCATGACCATGTTCCGGGTGCCGATCTTCACGTGGAACGTCCTCTTCACCGCGGTCCTGGTGCTCGTCGCCTTCCCCGTGCTGGCGGCGGCGCTGCTCGTCCTGGAGGCGGACCGGCGCCTCGGCTCCGTGGTCTTCCAGCCCGAGAACGGCGGGGCGCTGGTCTGGCAGCACCTCTTCTGGTTCTTCGGCCACCCCGAGGTCTACATCATCGCGCTGCCGTTCTTCGGGATCGTCAGCGAGATCATCCCGGTCTTCGCCCGCAAGCCGATCTTCGGCTACGCGACGCTCGTCGCCGCCACCATGGCGATCACCGGCCTGTCGGTGGTCGTCTGGGCACACCACATGTTCGCGACGGGCGCGGTGCTGCTGCCGTTCTTCTCGTTCCTGTCGTTCCTGATCGCGGTGCCGACCGGGGTGAAGTTCTTCAACTGGACCGGGACGATGCTGCGGGGCTCGCTCTCCTTCGAGACGCCCATGCTGTGGTCCGTCGGCTTCCTGGTGTCGTTCCTCTTCGGCGGGCTGACCGGCGTCATCCTCGCCTCGCCGCCGATGGACTTCCACGTCACCGACTCGTACTTCGTCGTGGCCCACTTCCACTACACGGTCTTCGGCACGGTCGTCTTCGCGACCTTCGCGGGCTTCTACTTCTGGTGGCCCAAGTTCACCGGCCGGATGCTCGACGAGCGGCTCGGGAAGGTCCACTTCTGGACCCTGTTCGTCGGCTTCCACCTGACGTTCCTGGTGCAGCACTGGCTCGGCGCCGAGGGCATGCCCCGGCGGTACGCCGACTACCTGGACGCGGACGGCTTCACCGCCCTCAACACGGTGTCGACGATCGGCGCCTTCCTGCTCGGAGCGTCCACGCTGCCGTTCCTCTACAACGTGTGGTGGACCTGGCGGTACGGCGCGAAGGTCGACGTGGACGACCCCTGGGGCTTCGGGCGCTCCCTTGAGTGGGCGACCTCGTGCCCGCCGCCCCGGCACAACTTCGAGGTCGTGCCGAAGATCCGCTCCGAGTCACCCGCCTTCGACCTGCACCACCCGGAGTTCGCGGACTACGAACGGATGCGGCTCACGAGCCCGCCGCCGACTCGCCGGCGCTCCTCCCCGCCGTCTCCCCCGCCGGCCTCCCCTCCGTCCGATCGAGAGCCCGGGACAGCCGGTCCCTGAGGTCGCGGACCCGTTCGGTCAGCTCCGGCGGCTCGACCACCTCGAATTCGAGGCCCATGAGCACCACGTGCACCACCGCGAGCTGGAGGTTGTGCGCCCCCGCCCGCAGAAGGCAGGTCCCCTCGCTCTCGGGCTCCAGGATCCCGTCCATCGGACCGACGACCCCGGCGGCCTCGGCGAGCGGGACGAAGAGCCGGACGGTGACCTCCGTCGCGTAGGCCGCGCCGGACACCCCCTTCGACACGTGCGCGGCGAGGTCGTCGGCGGGCGGTTCGCGGGGCGGGAAACGCGGGCCGTGCGGCGGCTTCGGCTCGATGCGGTCGGCCCGGAACGTCCGCCAGTCCTCGCGGTCCAGGTCCCAGGCGACGAGGTACCAGCGCCGCTCGGTGCAGACCAGCCGGTGCGGCTCGACGGTCCTGCGGGTGGCGGCGCCGCCGTGGTCGCGGTACGCGAAGCGGAGCCGCTCACTGTCGCGGCAGGCGTTGGCCAGCTCGGTGAGCACCTCCGGGTCCACCATGTCCCGGGGCGTACGGAGCATGGGCACGGTGAACTCGGTGAGCGCGCCGACCCGTCGCCGCAGCCGCGCCGGCAGGACCTGCTCCAGCTTGGCGAGGGCGCGCACGGAGGTCTCGCCGATGCCCTCGACACCTTGGCCGGCGGCGGTGCGCAGGCCGACCGCGACCGCCACGGCCTCCTCGTCGTCGAGGAGCAGCGGCGGCAGCTCGGCCCCGGCCCCGAGCTGGTAACCGCCGCCGGTGCCGGGGCTGGCGTGCACGGGGTAGCCGAGCTCGCGCAGCCGGTCGACGTCGCGCCGTACCGTACGCGAGGTCACCCCGAGCCGGTCGGCGAGATCGGCACCGGACCATTCCCGGTGGGCCTGGAGCAGCGATAGCAGACGCAGCAGCCGTGCGGAGGTCTCCAACATGCCCCGAGTCTGCCAGCCCTCGCGGACAGCTACGGTCCTCGATACGACCCCGAGGGGGGCACCCGCACCGAGGACCGTCGGGCCGGAGTCCGTCCCGCCGAACTCCGTCACGCCGAAGACCGACCCGCGGAATCCGTCACGCCGGAGTCCGTCCCGCCCAGGACCGTCCCGCCGGGGACGGTCACGCCAGAGTCCGTCAGCGGATGCGGCGCAGCAGTCCGCGGGCCAGGCGGCCCGCCCTCGCCTTCAGGGTGTAGACCGCGTCGACGGCCCGGCCGACGGCGTGGTGCCGCTTCGCGTGCCCCGCCGCGTGGGTGCGCCGACTAGCGCCCCGGTCGACGAGTTCCGTCCAGAGCGCCTCGTGCCGGGCTCCGATCCGGGCGGGGTCGAAGCGCTCCGAGGCGGCGAGCGCCGCCCGCGCGGTCTTCGCGCGCAGTTCGTCGTCCTCGACGAGACCGCGCAGCGCCCCCGCGACCGCGGCCACGTCGTCGACCGGCACGAGCCGCCCGTCGACCCCGTCCTCGATGATCTCGCGCGGTCCGTTCGGGCAGTCGGTCGACACGACCGGCAGCCCGCAGCGCATCGCCTCCACGATCGTCATCCCGAAGGACTCCCGCTGCGAGGTCACCGCCGCGATCGAGCCCTTGACCCACTCCGCTTCCATCGAGTCGACGGCGCCCATGAGGAAGACCTGCCCGCCGAGGCCCCGTTCCTCGATCTGCCGGGCCAGCGCGCCCTTGAGGTCCTGGACGGCGTCCCCGGTGCCGTAGATCCGGAGCTTCCAGTCCGGGTGGTCCGCGGCCACGTCCGCGAAGGCGTCGATCAGCACGTCGTACCGCTTGACCCGGGTCAGCCGGCCCGCCGCGACGACGGTTTTCGCCGCGGGGTCGGCGGGCGGGATCGCCGGCGCGGGCACGCTGTTGGGCACGGCCTCGATCCGTACGCCGGGCAGCCCCAGCCGCCGGTAGGCGCGGGCGTCGGCCTCGGTGACCGTGGTGACGGCGTCGAGGAGCGCGTACTCGTGGCGGATGTCCCGGCGCAGCCGCACGCTGTGGCCGTCCAGGATCAGGTGTTCCTGGCCGATGAGGACCGGCCCGCGCCGTGCCTGCCGGGCGAGGTGCACGTTGAGCCCCGGGCGGGTGCCGACGAGGACGTCGGCCCCGACGCCGCGCAGGTGCTCCCCGATCCGGGCGTCGGTGAGCGCGCTGTACTGCTTCCAGCGGCCGTCGCCGCGCGGGAAGACCTCGGCGGGCCGGTGGAAGTCGGGGTGGTCGCCGTCGTAGTCGGGGCTGTCCTTGCGCAGGTCGACGAGGTGACGCAGTGACACGTTCGTGGGGAGGCCGAGGAGCGGCCGGTCGCGGTGCCGGAACACCGAGACGATCTCGACCTCGTGGCGCGTGGCCAGTTCCTCGGCGAGCGTGAAGGTCGACCGGATCGTGCCGCCGTAGTGGTAGCCGTTGTGAAGCAGAAAAGAGATACGCATCGCGCTGCCGGTTCCCCCCGGTCAGTGAGTCGGTCAGTCGGTCAGTCGGTCGGTCGGTGAATCGGTCAGTCGGTCGGTGAGGCCGTCTGTTGGTCGGTCGGCCCGACTGTACTGCCGGGACGGACCCCCGTTTCACGGCAGGTGTCCCCCGGTCCATGTCTCATGGCCGATAGGCGAGCTGGGGCACGGTCGCGCAGTTCTCCGTCATGTCGCCCTGACCCACCCAGCCGCGACCGCCCTCCCAGCGCGCCACGGACAGACAGGTGTGACGGGTCTCGGGCGGTCGCGCGAGGTGCTCGAAGCGGACGGGCAGCAGCAGTCCGCGCGCGGTGTACGGCTCCGGCCGGTTCAGGAACTCCTCGACGCACCCCCGGGTGAGCCCGTCCCCCGCCAGGCAGGAACGGGCCGCGTCGGTGAACCACATCGCCGCCGCCCACCCTTCCAACTGCCACTGGGACAGCGGCCGTTCCCCCATGGCGTCCCGGAACTCACGGACGGCCGGATGGCCGGTTTCCTGGTGGTTGCGGCTGGACCCGGTCACCCACAGGGAGTTCAGGCAACCGGGGGCGCGGGCGTAGTCGCGGGCGACGGACGAGGACCAGTTCTGGACGTTGGTGACCTTGGCGTCGACGCGGACCCCGAGCGCCTCCATCGCCTCGCACAGCCGCACGTTGCCGTGGGTGTCCAGCGCGTCGAAGAGGAGGTCGACGTCCCGGTCCCGCAGATCGGCCGCGACCGCGCGGAAGTTGGGCAGGGCGAAGTCGACCTGCTCGTCGACGACCCGGTAGCCCTCGGCGCGCAGCCCGTCCGAGACCAGCCGGGCGTACGCGGCGGACGCGGCCTGGTTGTACGAGACGACGGCGGCGGTCCGCGCCCCCTTCTCCCGCTCGAACCAGCGGTAGACCTCGGTCCCGCCGTACAGCGTCCCGTCCCAGCCGGGCTTCCCGCCGGTGCGCGGGGCGGAGCTGCCGTAGATCCCGTAGAGGTGCGGATACGTGTCGTAGGCGGGCGTGAGGGGCTGGCCGCCGATGTCGGGGACCCCGGCCTTGGCGACGAGGGGCGCGCCCGCGTAGTTCAGGGCGGTGGTGGCGACGAGCGCGAAGACGTGGCGCTCGTCGATCAGCCGGTGCACGCAGGCGTTGTTGCCGACCCCGCTGCCGCCGTCGTCGCAGGTCTCGACCTCGATCCGGCGCCCGTCGAGGCCGCCGCGGGCGTTGAGCGCGTCGAAGTAGGCGCGGGCACCGTCGCGGGGGCCGGTGAAGGCCTGCCCGCCGACCGGGCTCGTGGCGCTGGTGATGATCCCGACGCGGAGCGGCTCACCGCCGGAGGGGGTGGCGGTGGGCCGCGTCTCGAAGGCGCGCTCCGGGAGCCGGCTGCCGCAGCCCACGAGAAGGGCGAGCGACACGGCCAGGAGCAGCGCCGCGACCGCCTCAGCAGCCCTGAACGGTGACACCGCTCAGCTCGACCAGGCCGCAGAGGGTCTTCACGGAGACCTTCCAGGTGTCGTCCTGGAGGATCGAGGTGCCCTGGGAGTCGGGCAGGGCGGGGGACCCGCCGACGAGCAGGTCGTAGGTGACGTTGGCCTCGGTGGCCGAGGTGAACTCGACGCCCGTGACCTTCGCCGAGGTCGCGGCGGCGTTCTCGTTGCCGACGAAGGCCGCGAGGACCGGCCGCATCTCGGCGCCGTTCTCGAGGACCCTCACCTTCTCGTCGGCGGAGGTCTTCGGGTCGAAGAAGGCCGTCCAGTTCTTGATGATCTCGGCCTCGGCCGCGGCCGGGTCGGCGGGCTCACCGGCCCCCGGCGGCTGGGCGGTCATCCCGGGCGGCGGGGTCTCCTCGACCTGGTTGCCGGACTTCGTGTCGTCCGAGCAGCCCGCGACGGCGGGCACGAAGGCCAGGACGGCGACGGCGGCGAGGGCCGCGAGCCGGGGGCGTCCGCCGAGTCGTTCGAGAACCATCTGGCTCACCACCGGGTGTGTCTCCAGACCGAACGGTCTGCTACTACCAGGGTGGGGCGAACCAGGGCATAGTGCAAGGAAGGGGCAAGGAGAAGAGGCGAAGAAAGAAGGAGAGGAAGACGGAAGGCGAGAGACGAGGGAGGCCCGTGCCGAGTTCCCGGATCCTGCTGTGGGGCGGTGTCGCGGCGGCCGCCGGTGGCGCGGTGCTGTGCGTGCTCGGCTGGTACGGGATCTCCGGCGAGCGCTTCGCCGAGCGGCAGCTGCCCTATCTGGCCTCGTGCACGGTCCCGGGGGCGGCGCTGATCGTGGCGGGCGCGGTGCTCGTGGCGGCCACGCTCCTGCTGCCGGCGCCCTCTCCGCTGCCGGCCCCACCGGAGCCGGCGGAGACTCCCCCACCGTCCTCGGACGGCCCGCCGCTGCGCGTCCCCGGCGGGACCCTGGCCCACCGTCCGGACTGCCCGCTGGTGGCGGGCAGGGCGGAGGCGACGGCAGCGGGCGACGCGGCCCTGGAACCCTGCCCGATCTGTGAACCATGGCCTCCCTGACGTACGAACTGACGCTCGCCGGCCTCGCGGTCGGCAGCGCCGCCGCGCTCACCGGGATCGGCCTGGTCGTCACCTACCGGGCGACGGGGGTGCTGAACCTCGCGCACGGCGCCGTCGCCATGATCTGCGCGTACGTGCTGCGGCAGCTGGTGGTCGTCTGGGACTGGCCGCTGCCGCTGGGCGCCCTGGTCACACTCCTGCTCGTCGCTCCCGGCCTCGGCCTCGTCCTCGACCGTGGCGTCTTCCGCCCGCTCGCGCTCCTCGGCTCGCACCCGGCGCAGACCCTGGTGGCCTCCCTCGGCGTCTTCGTGCTGCTCGTCGGCGGGGCGGCGCTGCTGTGGGGCGGTGGGGCGCGGGACGACGCGCCGGTGCTGCTCGGCGACGACCCGTGGGCGCAGCTGGGGGCGGTGGTGGCGCTGGCCTGCCTGGTGGCTGCGGTGACCCGCTGGACCCGGTTCGGCCGGGAGCTGCGGGCGGTGGTGGACAACCGTCCGCTCGCCGTCCTCTCGGGGGTCGACGCGGACCGGGTGGCGGCGGCGGGGTGGGCGTTCGGCTCGTTCACCGCCGGGCTGACGGGGGTACTCCTCGCCCCGTACGTGCGGCTCGACCCGTACGGGATGCCGCTGCTCGTCGTCGAGGTGATCGCGGTCGCGGTGATCGCCCGGATGCGCTCGCTGCCGGTCGCGGTGGGGGCCGCGATCGCGATCGGCGTCGCCCAGGCGCAGATGACGCGACTGCACCCGGAGGGCTGGGCGGGACCGCTGGTGCAGGCGGTCGGGGCGAACCTGTTCGTGGTGGCGCTCCTGGTGGCGGCGGTGGTCCTGCCGGGCGTCGGCGGCAAGGGCCGGGACGCCCTGCCCCCACCGGCCCGCGCCGCCCGCGTCCCCACCCCCCTCTGGCTGGTCACCGGCGTCCTGCTCCTCCTCCCCCTCGGTTTCGCGGGCTCCGACCTGCACACGGCGGTGCAGGTCCCGGCGCTCGCCGTGATCCTGCTGTCCCTGGTCGTGGTGGCGGGCCGGGGCGGTCAGATCGCCCTGGGCCAGGCGGCGTACGCGGGCCTGGGCGCCCTCCTGACGGCCCTGCTCGCGACGGCGGGCGTTCCCGCGGTCCTGGCGCTGGGGCTCGCGGTACCGATGGTGGCGGTGGTGGGCCTGGTGACGGCCTGGCCCGCGATCCGCCGTCACGGCCTGGCGCTCGCGCTGGTCACCCTGGCGATCGGCGTCGCGGTGAGCCGCTTCGTCCTCACCCAGCCGTACGCGACGGCCGGGCTGTCCCTGGGCCGCCCGACGGGCTTCTCGGACGACCGCGCCTTCTACGCCCTGGAACTGGCCGTCCTGGCCGGCTGCCTGGCCCTGGTGGCGGCGCTGCGCCGGGGCCGCACGGGCCGCGCGCTGGCCGCGCTGCGGGACCACGAGCCGGGCGCGGAGGCGACGGGCGTCCCGGTCCCCGCCCTCAAGCTCCTCGCCTTCGTCGTGGGCGCGGCCCTGGCGGCCCTCGGCGGCGGCCTCCTGGGCATGGGCCTGCGCGCCTTCGACCCGGGAGCGTACGACCCGGTACGCGGCCTGCTCTGGTTCGCGGCGGTCCTGGTCCTGGGCGCCGACAGCCTGCTCACGCCGCTGGCGGCGGCCGCGCTCCTGATCACCCTCGACGCGGGCCCCCAAGCGGGCGCGGCAGCGGCCGTAGTAGGCCTCCTGGCCACCCAGACAGGCCGCCTGCCCCCACTGACGACGCTCCTGCTCCCGCGCACACGTCCGGCGACTACCGGCACCGGTACGGGCACCGCCACCGGCACAGGGACCGGCACCACCACGGGCACCGGCACCGGCACCGGCACGGATGTCCCGGCCGAAGGCCGGGGGGCCGAAGGCCGGGGGGCCGAAGGCCGGGGGGCCGAAGGCCGGGGGGCCGAAGGCCGGGGGGCCGAAGGCCGGGGGGCCGAAGGCCGGGGACGCTTCGCGCCGGGTGGGGCTCCCGCTTCGGCCGAAGGCCGGGCGCACCTCCACCGGCCTGCGGCCGCCGACGGCGCCGCACCCCCCACGGGAAGACCGGCACCTCTGTCGACGATCCGCACGGGTGGTGCGGGTGGGAACTCCAGCCCGACCGCAGGTCGGGCGCACCCCCGCCGGCCCGCACCGGGCCACCCACCCGCACCACCCGCCACCCACCCCGCACCCCCACCCGCCCCGGAACTCCGCGCGGACGACCTCACCCTCACCTACCCCGGAGGGATCACCGCCCTCTCCCACGTCACCCTCACCCTCGCCCCCGCCCGCGTCACCGCCCTCGTCGGCCCCAACGGCGCCGGCAAGAGCACCCTCTTCGACTGTCTCGCCGGGACGCTCCACCCTCGCCGGCACCAGGGGCTGATCACGCTCGACGGCGCCGACATCACCTCACGCCCGGCACACGCCCGGACCCGGCTCGGGATCGCGCGGACCTTCCAGCGGCTCGCCGTGTTCCCGTCGCTCTCCGTCGAGGAGAACGTCCGGCTCGGCGCCGAGCGGGGCCGGGTCCGCGGGGACCCCGCCGCCGTCGAGCGCAGCCTGCGGCTGCTCGGCCTCGAAGGCCCCGTACGGCACCGCGTGGCCGCCGGCCTCCCGACCGGGACGCTGCGCCGTGTCGAGCTGGCCCGCGCGCTCGCGGGGCAGCCGCACACGCTCCTCCTCGACGAGCCCGCCGCCGGCCTCGACGCCGACGAGACCGCCGCCCTCGCCCGGCTCCTCGCCGCGCTCGCCGCAGACGGCCTGACGGTCCTCGTCGTCGAGCACGACCCGGACCTCGTCGCCGGGATCGCTGAGACGGTGCACACCATGGAAGGGGGCCGGATCGTGTCATGAGCGTCGAGATCGAGCTGCGCGCGGCCCGGGTCCGCTACGGCCCCCTGGAGGCCCTGCACGGCCTCGACCTGCCCGTCCCGTCCGGCACGGTCACCGTGCTCCTGGGACGGAACGGATCGGGCCGCACCACGGCCCTGCGGGCCCTCGCCGGCACGGTACGGCTCTCCTCCGGCCTCGTGGTGTGGCGCGGCGCCGACGTGACCCGGCTGCCGCCGCACGAGCGGGCACGCCGCGGGCTGTGCTTCGTACCGGATCTGCGGGCGGTGTACGAGGGGCTGACCGTCGCCGAGAACCTCGCGCTCACCGCGCCGGACGCCCCCGCCCCGTACCCCGAGCTCGTCCCCCTGCTGTCCCGGTCCGCCGGGACCCTCTCCGGTGGGGAGCGCCGGATGCTGGCCCTGTCCCGTGCCCTGCTGAGGCCCGCGCGCGTGGTGCTGGTCGACGAGCCGTCGCTCGGCATGGCCCCGGCGGTCGCGGCGCGGACGTACGGGCTCCTCGCTGCGCTCGCCGTGGAACACGGGGCGGCCGTGGTCCTCGCCGAACAGCGCGTACCGGCGGGGCTGCCGCGCGGCTCGCTCGTCCACGAGCTGCGGCGCGGCTCCCGCACGTCCTCCGGCGAGCCGCACGAGTTCCCCCAGGGCCCCACGGCCTGACCTCGCGGCCTGACCCACAGGCCGACGTCACGGCCCAACCCCACAGACCGACCCCGCGGACCGGACCTCAGAGCGGCGCGATCCGCAGCATCGTCCCGACGACGATCCGGTTCGGGTCGGGCCCGACGAGACTCCGGTTCGCCGCGTAGAGCGCCTGCCAGCCGCCCTTGACGGCGAAACGGCGGGCGATCGAGCCGAGCGAGTCCCCCGGCTGGACGGTGTGGACGCGGCCGCTCAGCCCGTACCGCTTCGAGCAGACGGGCCAGGCCCCCCAGCCCTGGCTGCGCAGGACCTCCTCGGCGATCGTGATCTGCTGCGGGCGGGTGGCGAGGTCGGCGCGCGCGGCGTACTTCCGTCCGCCGTGCTCGACCCAGGTCGGCTGCCAGAACTGGAGCCCGCCGTAGAAGCCGTTGCCGGTGTTGACGTGCCAGCGGCCGCTGCTCTCGCATTCGGCGACGCATCCCCACGGCCACTGGTCACCGGCGCAGGCGTAACCGGGCACGGCGGCCGCCGCGCGCACGGCGTCGGCGGAGGCGGAGACCGCCCCGGAGACCGCCTCCGCCACCGCACCGGACACCGCACCCGACACCGCCCCGACGGCCGCTTCCGCCGTCGCCCCGGCCGCGGCCGCCCCGACGGCGGCCTGCCACGGCTCCTCGGACGCGTCCCGGGCCTGCGCGGACACCGGCGTCAGCGTGATCAGGGCCGCCGCCGCGGCCACCACGGAACCGGCTGTCCAAAATCGGATCTTCGACATCGGGGCAGGCTAGGCAGCCGCCCGGCGGCCCCGCCCCGTGCCGCGCGGAACAGTGTTCACACCCCACCCGGTCGGAGTCACGGGCCCCGCCGCACACGCCACCGGCAAGTTGCCTCGCTTCCACGCGTGACCCCTGCCGATCCTGACCCGTTGAACTCGGCATGAGACGCCCGGGAACGGCCCGGCGTCCCCCCGTACCGAGTCCAGGGAGCCCCCCGTGCCGCGCATGCTCGACGTTCACGAGGACGTACGCGCCGAGATCGGCGACGAAGAAGCCGACCGTCTGGTTGCCGGCGACAACGCCCCGGGCAGCTACGACTGCACCTCCTGCCGCACGCCGGGGGACTCCGAGCAGGAGCGCACCAGCACGGTGCTGTTCGTCGGTGAGGAGACCGCGGTCCTCGCGTTCGCCCACGCCAGCTGCATCCCGTCGCAGGTCGTCAAGGTCGCCGAAGCCCAGCTCCAGGGAGCCGTCGCCTCGATCACGGCGGCGGACGCCGCCGACGCGCTGTCCGCCGCCCACCCCCAGCAGGCCGTGCTCGGCGTCACCAGCGGTCTCGTCCTGATCGAGGGCGAGCTGCACCCGGCGCTGGTCGTGGAGCCGACCGCCCCCGTGGCCCGCCCGGGCACCGACGGCCTCGTCGACGAGTTCCTGCCGCTCCTCGGTGAGCAGGGCTTCCGGCCCGTCACCGACCTCAACGAGAAGCCGGCGGTCCTGCCGGGCTGGTCGGTCCTGGTCGCCATGGGCCAGCTGCACTCCGTCCTCCAGCCGGGGCCGAACGGCGCGGGTCAGGCCGCCTGGTGGCAGGCCCACCAGCCGCTCCAGGTCACCGAGGGCTGGCGCGCCGCGGCCAACAAGTCGCACACGGTCCTGGTCTTCGCCGCGCCCGTGGGCTCCATCGGCCAGCAGCCGCGCGAGGACCTGCTGCGCGACGCCCTGGAGAAGGCCGCGGCGAACGGACGCCTGGTGGCGGCCGCGATGCCGCTGGCCGGTACCTGATGGACGACGGCCGGCCCGGCATAGGGCCCGCGCGGGCCCCGGGGGGACGGGCGGGCCCGTCGGCGCCCGGAGGACTGGGAGAGCTGGGCAGGCTGAGCGGACCGGCAGGGCGCGGCGGACCGGCGACGCCCGTCGGTCCGGCGGCGGGCATCCCGCCGGGGGCGACCGCCGATCCGGCGGCGGCGGGCAGCCCTCCGGGGGCGACCGCCGATCCGGCGGCCGCGGGCATCCCGCCGGGGGCGACCGCCGCGGCCGGCACGGCGGGGCCCGAGGTCCCGACCGTGCCGCGCCCCCGGCGGGCGGCTCTTTCGGAGAGTCGCCCGCATCCGACCGGCGGCGGGGTCGTTGGCACGTACGTGCACCCATACGACCCTTTCCTCCAGCCGCATCCGAGCCAGATCCCCTCCATGCGCCCGGCGCAGGACGTCACGGCGGGCCAGTCGGCCACGCCGATCTACGACGCCCTGTTCTCGGAGTACCGCCGGTCGTTCCGCACGCTGCCGGGTGACCGCAGCGGCGAGGAGGAGGTGGCTTTCCGGGCCTTCGGCACGACCGCCAGCACGGGTCTGTACGGAAACGGCCAGGGATACGGTGCCGGGCAGGGATACGGCGGCGGGCAGCGGTACGCCTCCGCGTATCCACCGATGTGGTCGGCGCAGCAGCACCACACGCCGGCGGCGCTCCCGCCGGGTCCCCGCCGGGGACTCTGAGGCCGGCGGACACCGCGGCGGACTACCGTGACACGGCTGAGGGCCGGGGCTCGTCGCCCCGGCCCTCAGCCGTGTCCCACCGCGCGGTCACACCGCGCACCGACTACTTCTTGCGGCCGCGCTTCTCGCGCACGCGCACCGAGATGTGGATCGGGGTGCCCTCGAAGCCGAACTCCTCGCGCAGACGGCGCTCGATGAAGCGCCGGTAGCCGGCCTCCAGGAAGCCCGAGGCGAAGAGGACGAACCGCGGCGGCTTGGTGCCCGCCTGCGTACCGAAGAGGATGCGGGGCTGCTTGCCACCGCGGATCGGGTGCGGGTGGGCCGCGACGATCTCACCGAGGAAGGCGTTCAGCCGGCCGGTGGGGACGCGGGTCTCCCAGCCGGCGAGGGCGGTCTCGATGGCCGGGACCAGCTTCTCCATGTGGCGGCCGGTCTTGGCGGAGACGTTGACCCGGGGTGCCCAGACGACCTGCTGCATCTCGGTCTCGATCTCGCGCTCGAGGTAGTAGCGGCGCTCCTCGTCGAGCTCGTCCCACTTGTTGTAGGCGATGACGATGGCGCGGCCCGACTCGACCGCCATCGTGATGATGCGCTGGTCCTGGACCGAGATCTTGTCGGTGGTGTCGATGAGGATGACGGCCACCTCCGCCTTCTCGATGGCGGCGGCGGTCCGCAGGGAGGCGTAGTAGTCCGCGCCCGACTGGAGGTGGACCTTCTTCCGGATGCCCGCGGTGTCGACGAACTTCCAGGTCACGCCGCCGAGCTCGATCAGCTCGTCGACCGGGTCGCGGGTGGTGCCGGCCAGCTCGTTGACGACGACCCGGTCCTCGTTCGCCACCTTGTTGAGCAGGGAGGACTTGCCGACGTTCGGACGGCCGATGAGGGCGATGCGGCGCGGGCCGCCGACGGCGTTGCCGAAGCGCTGCTCGGGGGCCTCGGGCAGCTTCCTCAGGACCTCGTCGAGGAGGTCGCCGGTGCCGCGGCCGTGCAGCGAGGAGACGGGGAACGGCTCGCCGAGGCCCAGGGACCAGAGCGTGGCGGCGTCGGCCTCGCCGGACTGGCCGTCGACCTTGTTGGCGGCGAGGACGACCGGCTTGCCCGCGCGGCGGAGCAGCTTGACGACGGCCTCGTCGGTGTCGGTGGCGCCGACGGTGGCGTCCACGACGAAGAGACAGGCGTCGGCGGCCTCGATGGCGAACTCCGCCTGGGCGGCGACGGAGGCGTCGATGCCGAGGACGTCCTGCTCCCAGCCGCCGGTGTCGACGACCTTGAAGCGGCGCCCGGCCCATTCGGCCTCGTAGGTGACGCGGTCGCGGGTGACACCCGGCTTGTCCTCGACGACGGCCTCACGGCGGCCGATGATGCGGTTCACCAGGGTCGACTTGCCGACGTTCGGCCGGCCGACGACGGCGAGGACGGGGAGGGGGCCGTGTCCGGCCTCCTCGATCGCGCCCTCGATCTCTTCGGCGTCGAAGCCTTCTTCCGAGGCGAGCTCCATGAACTCCGCGTACTCGGCGTCGCCAAGTGCCCCGTGGTCGTGCTGGTCGTTCATGAAGTCCGTTCCTTGATCATTCGTGGTCGGTGGATCCCCGAGCCGCGGGGCCCACTACTGAAAGTCTCGCTCAGCGCCCGGTGAGGCGCCTGGCGTTTTCCAGGTGAGCGGTGAGCCGCCCCTGGATCCGTACGGTGGCCTCGTCAAGCGCCTTGCGGGTCCGACGGCCTGAACCGTCCCCCGCCTCGAAGGCGTCTCCGAAGACGACGTCGACGCGGCCGCGCAGCGGAGGCAGTGCCTTGACCAACCGTCCCCGGCGCTCGGTACTTCCCAGGACGGCGACCGGGACGATCGGCGCGCCGCTGCGCACGGCGAAGTACGCGAGGCCGGCGCGCAGCGAGGCGAAGTCGCCCTCGCCCCGGGTGCCCTCCGGGAAGATCCCGAGGACGCCGCCCTGCTCCAGGATGCCCAGGGCGTTGCCTATCGCGTTGCGGTCGGTGCTGTCGCGGTCGACCTTGACCTGCCCGATGCCCTCCAGGAAGGGCCCGAGGGGCCCGACGAAGGCTTCCTTCTTGATGAGGAAGTGCACCGGGCGCGGTGCGGTGCCCATGAGCATGGGGCCGTCGATGTTGTGCGCGTGGTTGACGGCGAGGATGACGGGGCCGGAGGCCGGCACCCGCCAGGCGCCGAGGACGCGCGGCTTCCAGAAGCCGTACATCAGGCCGATGCCGATGCGTCGGCCGACGACGGCGCCCTTCGCGGAGGGCAGGGTCACTTGGCGGCCGCCCTCTTCTCCGTGCCCTCGGTCGCGCTCCGCCGCTCGTCGACGAGGGTGACGACGCACTCGATGACCTGGTCCAGGGTGAGGTCGGTGGTGTCGACCTCGACGGCGTCGCCGGCCTTCGCGAGCGGAGAGGTCTTGCGGCCGGAGTCGGCGGCGTCCCGCTTGATCAGGGCCTCCTTCGTCGCCTGCACGTCGGCGCCCTTGAGCTCGCCGGAGCGGCGGGCGGCACGGGCCTCGGGCGAGGCGGTGAGGAAGATCTTGAGGTCGGCGTCGGGCAGGACGGTGGTGCCGATGTCCCGGCCCTCGACGACGATGCCGTGCTCGGCGCTCTTCGCGATGGACCGCTGGAGCTCGGTGATGAGCGTCCGCACCTCGGGGACGGCGCTGACGGCGCTGACCTTGGAGGTGACCTCTTCGGTACGGATGGGCCCGGCCGCGTCGGCACCGTCGACGGTGATCGTGGGACGGCCCGGGTCCGTGCCGGAGACGATGACCGGCTTGGCGGCGGCGTTGGCCACGGCCTCGGCATCGGTCACGTCGACGCCGTTGCTGATCATCCACCAGGTGATCGCCCGGTACTGGGCGCCGGTGTCGAGGTAGCTCAGCCCCAGCTTGGCGGCGACCGCCTTCGAGGTGCTCGACTTGCCCGTGCCGGACGGCCCGTCGATGGCGACGATCACGGATTCCACGGTGGGAACACCTTCCTGGGGAAGCGGTAGGGCCTCGGCGGAGATGCAAGGGGCCCCCACAAGGTTACCGAGTCCCACGCACCCGTTCGGCCCAGCCCGCGTCGGGACCCCCCGCGGGACCCCTCGGAGGGGCCCCGCGGGAAGCCGTCGGCGCCGTCAGCTCGTACGCAGGGCCCAGCCGCGTTCCTGGAGGGCAGCGCCCAGGGCCGGGGCGCCCGCGGGGTCGACCATGAGCTGGACGAGGCCCGCCTGCTGGCCGGTGGCGTGCTCGATGCGGACGTCCTCGATGTTCACGCCGGCGCGGCCCGCGTCGGCGAAGATCCGGGCCAGCTCGCCCGGCTGGTCGCTGATGAGGACGGCGACGGTCTCGTAGGCGGTGGGGGCGGCGCCGTGCTTGCCGGGGACACGGGCACGGCCGGCGTTGCCACGGCGCAGGACGTCCTCGACGCCGGAGGCGCCGTCACGCCGCTTGTCCTCGTCGGCGGACTGCAGGGAGCGCAGGGCTCGTACGGTCTCGTCGAGGTCGGCGGCGACGCCCGCGAGGACGTCGGCGACGGGGCCCGGGTTGGCGGAGAGGATCTCGAGCCACATGCGCGGGTCGGAGGCGGCGATCCGGGTGACGTCACGGATGCCCTGCCCGCAGAGGCGTACGGCCGACTCGTCGGCCTCCTCCAGACGGGCGGCGACCATCGACGACACCAGCTGCGGGGTGTGGGAGACGAGGGCGACGGCCCGGTCGTGGGCGTCGGCGTCCATGACGACGGGAACGGCCCGGCAGAGGGCGACGAGCTCCAGGGCGAGGTTCAGGACCTCGGTGTCGGTGTCGCGGGTCGGTGTGAGGACCCACGGCCGCCCCTCGAAGAGGTCCGCGGTCCCCGCGAGCGGGCCCGAGCGTTCCTTGCCGGACATGGGATGCGAACCGATGTACGCGGTGAGGTCGAGGCCCAGCGCCTCCAGCTCCCGCTTCGGCCCGCCCTTGACGCTCGCCACGTCCAGGTAGCCGCGCGCGATGCCGGCCGACATCGCCTCGGCGAGGGTCGCGGCCACGTGCGCCGGGGGTACGGCGACGATCACGAGGTCCACGCGTCCCGCGGGCGCCTCGTCGGTGCCCGCGCCGAGCGCGGCGGCCGTCCGGGCGCGCGCCGGGTCGTGGTCGCGGAGGTGGACGGTGACGCCGCGGCTCGTGAGGGCCATCGCGGCGGAGGTGCCGATCAGTCCGGTGCCGATGACGAGCGCTGTTCTCACTGGGCGATGTCCTTGCGCAGGGCGGCCGCGGCACCGAGGTAGACGTGCGCGAGCCGGGACTTGGGCAGATCGGTCTCGACGTGGGCGAGGAGCCGCCGGACGACCCTCGGCGTCGCCCCCTCGATGTCGAGCTCCTGGGCGCAGATCAGGGGTACATCGTCGATGTCGATCCCGACCCCCCGGGCCGCGGCGGCGGGGAAGTCGCCGTGCAGGTCCGGCGTGGCCGTGAACCAGACGCTGATGAGGTCGTCGGCGGTGAGTTCGTTGCGCGCGAGGACGGCGGTGAGCAGCTCCACGTTCTGCTCGCGCATGTGTCCGGCCTCGTCCCGCTCCAGCTGGACGGCGCCTCGGACCGCTCGTACGGCCACGTCCTCCTCCTTCGCCTGCGTCAGATGCTCCGTTCAGCCTAGGCCCTGTCCGTCGGATCATGATCGGGGCCCCGATCCGACGGACAGGGCCTGGCCGGCCCTGGACGGGACGCGTCGCGGCGCCCGCCCTCCGAGACGGAGAGCGGGCGCCGGGGAGACCCGTCAGAGCTGCTGCTGGCGGATGAGGTCCTCCAGGGAGCCCTGGGGCACCGAGCCGTCCGGGGTCAGCTTGTCGACAGCCTGCGGCAGGGACCGGGCGATCTCGTCGGCCGCCTCCTGCGGGCTGACGCCGGCGTCGGCGGCGACCTTCTGGAGGGTGTCGTCCGGGAGGGCGTCGGCGATCTGGGTGCCGCTCACGGGCTGGTTCTCGCCGGTGCCGACCCAGGACTGCGTCTGGTCGGTGAGGCCGGACCTGGTGAGCATGTCGAGGAGCCCGCCGAGCGGGTTCGAGCCGTCGGCGCCGCCGCTCTTGCCGCCCGCGAGGGCGCCGAGCAGGGAGCCGAGGATGCCGCCGGCGCCGCCGCTACCGCCCTGACCGCCGCCTCCGAGGAGGCCGCCGAGGAGACTGCCGAGGTCGTTTCCCGCCATCGTTCTGCCTTTCGTCCGGTACGGAACACGCCCAATCTCACCCATACCGGGGTGTTCCGCCACCGGCGTACACGTCGGACGCGGTGGACCGGTAGAACGGTCGCCATGCTGCTGCACGTCGTACCACTGGCCGACTGGTCCGCCGATCCCACCGCCCCCTACGCCCCGGCGTCGCTCGCCACCGAGGGCTTCGTCCACTGCTCGGCCGACGGGCCCGCGGCCCTGGCGATCGCCGACGGCCCGTACCGGTCCGTTCCGGGACCGCTGCTGGTCCTCGTGATCGACGAGTCCCGGCTGAGCGGCGAGGTCCGCTGGGAGGGCACGGAGGGCCGGCTCTTCCCGCACGTGTACGGAGCGATCGAGCGGGCGGCGGTGACGGAGGTCCTGGAGGTCCGCAGGGACGCGGACGGCCGTGCGAGGGAGCTGACACCCCGCCCGTAGGCGTGTTGCGGTGCCCCGGGACGGGGCGCCACCAAGCTGGTGCCATGACTTCACGTGCCACGAACCGCCGTACCGTCCTCTTCGCCGCCGCGGCCCTGACGACGGGCTGCGGCTCGGACGGCGGGGGTGACGGCGGGACGGCGACGAGCGCCCCGGCCACGACGGGCGCCCCGGCGACGTCGGCCACGACGACCGGTGCGCCCCCACTGGCCATGACCTCCGAGATCCCGGTCGGCGGCGGCACGGTCTTCACCGAGGAGAAGGTGGTCGTCACGCAGCCGACCGCCGGCGAGTTCAAGGCCTTCTCCGCGGTCTGCACCCACCAGGGCTGCCTGGTGAACAAGGTCGCGGACGGCACCATCAACTGCCCCTGCCACGGCTCCAAGTACCGCGTCGCCGACGGCTCGGTGGCGGCGGGCCCGGCTCCCCGCCCCCTCCCGGCCGCGCGGATCAATGTCTCGGGGGAATCGATCACCCTCGCGTAGCCTCACCGGCATGACCCCGGACGAGCTGGTGCGCGACCACACGATCTACTCCTGCGTGATGGGATCGCGCGCCTTCGGTCTGGCGACCGAGGACAGCGACACCGACGTGCGGGGCGTCTATCTCGCCCCGACGCCGCTCTTCTGGCACTTCGACAAGCCCCCGGCCCATGTGGAGGGCCCGGCCCCGGAACAGTTCAGCTGGGAGCTGGAGCGCTTCTGCGAGCTGGCCCTGCGGAACAACCCGAACGTCCTGGAGTGCCTGCACTCCCCCGTCGTCGAGCACGTCGACGACCTGGGCCGCGAACTCCTCTCCCTGCGCGGGGCGTTCCTCTCCCGGCAGGCCCACCAGACCTTCGTCCGTTACGCCGGCGGCCAGCGCCGCAAGCTGGACGCGGACGTCCGCCAGTACGGGCATCCACGCTGGAAGCACGCCATGCATCTGCTGCGGCTCCTGATCAGCTGCCGCGACCTGCTGCGCACCGGCGAGCTGCGCATCGACGTCGGCGAGGAGCGCGACCGTCTCCTCGCGGTCAAGCGCGGCGAAGTCCCCTGGCCCGAGGTCGAGTCCTGGATGAACCGCCTCCAGGAGGAGGCGGACCGCGCCCACGACACGAGCCCGCTGCCGGCCACCCCCGACCACACGCGCGTCCAGGACTTCCTGATCCGCGCCCGCCGGTCGGCTGTCTGAAACGCGGACGGCTGAACAACGAGAAACCGGTGCCCCGGCGGACATCCCGCCGGGGCACCGGCATGTCCGTCCCCACGGAAGGCCCCTGCGGAAGGCCCCTGTCGGACAGGCCTTCTAGACCGCGCCGCCGGTCCGGACCCGTACGACGAGGTCGTGGAGCGCGTCCCACGCGCTCGGCGCCTCCGCCAGCTCCGACGCGGCCTGGGCCTCGTCCAGGACGCCGTGCAGCGCCTCGACCTCTGCCCGTACGTCCTCGAACGCCGTCTCGGCGGGCCCGTGCTCGGCCGCCGCCTTCGCCGCGACGAGGTCGGGCAGCCGGACCGGAGCCTCGGCCACCTCCTCCACCAGGGTCGGCAGATGGGCCTGCACCTCGCCCGAACGCATCAGGTGGATGCCGGTGAGCAGCACCCGGTAGGTGTACAGCAGCGGCTTGAGCTCGCCGCTCTTCTCGAAGAGCCGCCACTGCGTTCCGGCGAAGCCGCGGTAGTGGTGGGCGTGGTGACGGGTGAGCACCGCGGGCACGAGCGCGCGCAGCTCCGCGTGGGTCTCCGTGGTGTGCGCCACCAGCGGGGACGTGAGCTGCTCCAGGACGTAGCCGTTCGGGCGCAGCATCAGCCGGACGAACTTCCGCAGGTCGTGGGTGACGAGGTCCATCTCGACGCCGTCCCGGTCCCACATCCGGCTGCGGGTCTCCTCGGGCTCGCGCAGCCCGATGAGCGCGTCCACCGGCAGCAGGTGCGCACCTCTCAGGTCCACGTCCGAGTCACGGGACGGGAATCCGTAGAGGTGCGCACCCGACACGGTCGCGAAGAGCAGGGGGTCGGGCTGTTCGGCCACGACGGCGGCGAGGTCGGTGTCGAGGGCGGACCCGAGGGCGAGTGTCATGGCTCAAGCGTCCCAGAGCGCGCCGAACGTCAGCAGGTCGCTCCGGTACTCGACGTGCTCCGCCCATTCCTTCGGCCAGGCGTCCGCGCCCAGGTGCGCGCCGGCGAAGGCGCCGGCGAGGGCGGCGATCGAGTCGGAGTCGCCGCGGGTGCAGGCCGCCCTGCGCAGGGCGGTGAGGGGCTCGCCGGGGAAGAGGAGGAAGCAGAGCAGGCCGGTCGCGAGGGCCTCCTCGGCGATCCAGCCGTCGCCGGTGTACGCGCAGGGGTCGAGCTCCGGGTCCGCCGTGCGCTGGACGGCGTCCAGGCGCTCCAGGACGGCCAGGCACTCGTCCCAGCCGCGCCGGACGAAGGAGAGCGCCGAGGGGTCCTGGGAGCGGGTCCAGAGGTCGCCGAGCCAGTGCTCGTGGTAGCGGTCGCGGTTCTCGTACGCGTACGAGCGCAGCTGTCCGACGAGGCCGGCCGGGTCCACGCCCTGGGCCAGGAGGTACACCGCGCGGGCCGTCAGATCGGAGGCGGCGAGCGCGGTGGGGTGGCCGTGGGTGAGGGCCGCCTGGAGCTGGGCGGCGCCCGCGCGCTGCTCCTCGCTCAGCCCGGGGACGAGGCCGATCGGCGCGACCCGCATGTTGGCGCCGCAGCCCTTGGAGCCGATCTGGGAGGCGTCCTGCCAGGGCCGGTCGCCGTCGAGGAGCAGGCAGGCGCGCAGGCAGGTGTTGCCGGGGGCGCGGTTGTTCTCCGGGGAGTGGTACCAGTCGACGAACTCGTCCCGGACCGGCCGGGCGAGCCGCAGCGGGGCGAGCACGCCGCGGTCCATGGCCGTCCGGATG
Source organism: Streptomyces sp. NPDC055103 (assembly GCF_053607625.1). NCBI lineage: Bacteria > Bacillati > Actinomycetota > Actinomycetes > Kitasatosporales > Streptomycetaceae > Streptomyces > Streptomyces sp. NPDC055103. The sequence continues at coordinate 36,185 of NZ_JBSGTX010000021.1, read as the reverse complement.
CCCCGGGCGAAGGCGAGGGTCATCTGTGTGTCGTCGGTGACGTACGCCGTCCCCCGGGTGAGCGGGAGCGGCATCTCCCGCCAGGGGCCGAACGCGGCGAGGATCGACGGCACGTCCTTGAACTCGGTCGGGAAGCCCAGCGCGTCGCCGAGCGCGAGGCCGGTCAGGGAGCCGGTCGCGGCCTGCTTCGCCGCGGTACGGGGCGGGGTCAGGGTCATGAGGGGTGTCCTTCCGGTCGCAGGAGGGGCGGGTGGAGGGCCGTGGCCTCGCCCGCCCGGTAGAGAGCGGCCGGTTTCCCCCGTCCGCCGGTGCGGCGCGGCGGACCTTCCACGGCCCGGACGAAGCCGGGTGTGGTGAGGACCTTGCGCCGGAAGTTGGGGCGGTCGAGTGCGACGCCCCAGACCGTCTCGTACACCTGCCGCAGCTCGCCGAGGGTGAACTCGGGCGGGCAGAAGGCGGTGGCGAGGCAGCTGTACTCGAGCTTGGCGCCGACGCGTTCGCGGGCGTCGGCGAGGATCCGGTCGTGGTCGAAGGCCAGGGGCCCGTACGAGCCGTAGGGCAGCCACCGCGCCTCGACCGCGTCGCCGCCGCCGCGCGGCTCGGGCAGGCCGGGGACGAGCGCGGTGAAGGCGACGGAGACGACCCGCATCCGCGGGTCCCGGTCGGGGTCGCTGTAGGTGCGGAGCTGTTCGAGGTGGAGCCCCGCGACGACGGCCTCGGACAGCCCGGTCTCCTCGGCGAGTTCGCGGCGGGCGGCCGTCTCGGCGGACTCCCGGGGCAGGACGAAGCCCCCGGGCAGCGCCCACTCCCCCGCGTACGGCTCCTGGCCCCGCTGGACGAGGAGGACGTGCAGGCGTTCCTCGCGGACGGTGAGGACGGCGAGGTCGACGGTGACGGCGAAGGGCTCGAAGGCGTACTTGTCGTAGCCCTCCGGTGCGGGCGGGACGGTGCTCATCGGCGCTCCGGGAGGGGGTCGGCGAAGCGCGCGCCCTCGGCGAGCAGCGCGTCGACGGCGGCGACGGCCGCCGCGAGCCGCTCCTCGTGCGGGCCGCTGAGGACGGCCGTCCGGCGGCCGGTGTGGGCGAGCTGGGTGAGGAAGCGCGCGGTCATCCAGGGCCGCAGGCGCTCCCCGTCGCGCAGCGCCGCGCCCTCGTCGTTCTCGAAGGCGACACCCCGGTGGTCGGTGAGCAGCCAGAGGTGCTGTCGGCCGTGGGCGGCGATCTCCCCGGTCTCGGGGCTGGCGGTGCCCATGTACCGCTCGTGCCGGATGGTGGTGGCGAAGGCGTCGGTGTCGCAGAAGAGCACGGGCGAGCCGTCCCGGGCCGCCTCCTCCTCCAGCTCGGCCTGGCGCTGCGCGATGACGGGGAAGTCGGAGGAGCGGAAGGTGACGTCGGACCAGGTGGCGTCGGGGTGTCCGGCGCGGAGCTCGGCGAGTTTGAGTGCGCTGTACTCGCGCCCGTACTCCGGTACGTACCGGGTGCGGGCCCAGACGCCGCCGCGCCGCCGGTAGTGGTCGGCGAGGGCGAGGGCCATGGTGGTGGTGCCGGTGGACTCGGCGCCGAGGACGACGACGCGCCGGGTGAGCGCGGAGCGGACCGGCGGCTCCAGAAAGTCCCAGCAGCCGGCGAGGTCGGCGCGGACGGCGGTGCCGGAGACGGGGAAGCGGGTGCGGTCGGGGTCGACGGCGACGGACTCCGCGCCGAAGCGGCGGCCGAGCTCCTCCCCGTACGGCTCCGAGGTGAAGACGGCGTCGACGCGCTCGGGCACGGCGGCCCGGAAGACGGCCATGTGGGCGTCCCAGCCGTCGGGGTCCTGGAGGTCGACGGGGGTGTCGTCGACGGCTCCGACGACGAGGGTGTCGGGGTGGATCTCGCGCATCCAGGCGACGCGGTCGTCCAGGGACAGGGTTTCGACCGAGGAGGCGCAGACGAGCACGGTGAGACGGTCGCACCGCTCGCGCGCGGTGCGGACGAGGTGGTGGTGGCCGGCGTGCGGCGGATAGAACCTGCCGAGGACGAGGCCGTGGCCGTAGCGCTTGACGCCGCCGGAGTTCACACCGTCGGAGTTCACGCCGCCGGAGTTCACGCCGTCGCAGTTCACGCCGTCACCTCCGCCGGGAGGGCGGCCCGTACCGCGGGGTCGAGGGCCTCCACCGCCCCCACCGGGACGGTCTCGGAGCCTGGTCCACCCCCGTGGGTCCAGGTCCGCCGGCCGTACGCGGCGAGGGCGATGAAGACGGACGGGAGGCCGCCGTCGGCGTGGATGTCCGTGGCACTCACCCTCCTTAAGAGTCACTCTGACTATAAATGACGGCGGGCTTCGGCCACAAGCACGAAAAGGACATGGGAAAGGCCCGTGACCGACCAGCGGTCACGGGCCTCCCACGGAGACGGCGGGAACTACATCCCGACTTCCTTCATCAGCATGCCGACCTCGGTGTTGGTCAGACGGCGCAGCCAGCCCGACTTCTGGTCACCCAGCGAGATCGGGCCGAAGGCCGTACGGACCAGCTTGTCGACCGGGAAGCCGGCCTCGGCGAGCATGCGGCGCACGATGTGCTTGCGGCCCTCGTGCAGCGTGACCTCGACCAGGTAGTTCTTGCCGGTCTGCTCGACGACACGGAAGTGGTCGGCGCGGGCGTACCCGTCCTCCAGCTCGATGCCGTCCTTGAGCATGCGGCCGACCTCGCGGGGCAGCGGGCCGGTGATGGCCGCCAGGTAGGTCTTCTTCACGCCGTACTTGGGGTGCGTGAGGCGGTGGGCCAGCTCACCGTGGTTGGTGAGCAGGATGATGCCCTCGGTCTCCGTGTCGAGCCGGCCGACGTGGAAGAGCCGGGTCTCACGGTTGTTGACGTAGTCGCCGAGGCACTGGCGGCCTTCCGGGTCCTCCATGGTGGAGACGACGCCGGCGGGCTTGTTCAGCGCGAAGAAGAGGTGGGACTGGGTGGCGACGGTCAGGCCGTCCACCTTGATCTCGTCCTTCTCCGGGTCGACGCGCATGCCCTGCTCGAGCACGATCTGACCGTTGACCTCGACGCGGGACTGCTCGATGAGCTCCTCGCACGCACGCCGCGAGCCCATGCCGGCGCGGGCGAGGACCTTCTGCAGACGCTCACCCTCCTGCTCGGCGCCGGGGAACGTCTTGGGGGTCTTGATCTCCGGCTTGCCGGCGTACCGCTCCCGGTTGCGCTCCTCCGTGCGGGCGTCGTACTCGCGCGAGCGGGACGGCTCGGTACGGCCGCCACCGCGCTGCGGGGACTGCCGGGGGCCACCCTTGGCGCCACCGCGCGCGGAGGCGCCACGGCCGCTCTTGGGGCCGCCGGCGGAGCCGCTCAGGCCGGGTACGTCGTACTGGCGCTCTTCGGGACGCGGGTTGCGCGGCCTGGCGCTGCCGCCGCCCTGCCTGTCGTCGCGGCCGCCGCCGGCGCCGCGGTAGCCACCGCCACCGCCGCTGCTGCCACCACGGCTGCCGCCGCCACCGCTGCCACCACGACCGGCGCCACCGCCGCTGCCGCCGCCTCGGTAGCCACCGCCACCGCTGCTGCTGCCGCCGCGGCCACCGCCGCTGCCGCCGCGGCCGCCGCTGTTGCCACCACGGCTCCCGCCGTTGTTTCCGCTGCTGTTCCTGCCGCTGCTGCTTCGCATCAAATTTCCGTCTTGTCGTCTACGTCTGCGTCCGGATCGAACGACGGGACGCCTTCCAGGGAGTCCGGCTCGACCGCCTCCGCCTCGGGGAGGAAGGGCGCGAGCTCGGGGAGTTCGTCCAGGCCGCGCAGGCCCATCCGCTCCAGGAAGAAGTTCGTCGTCCTGTACAGGATCGCACCTGTTTCGGGTTCCGCGCCCGCCTCCTCCACCAGACCCCGCTGGAGAAGGGTCCTCATGACCCCGTCACAGTTGACCCCGCGCACCGCGGAGACCCGGGAACGGCTGACCGGCTGGCGGTACGCGACGACCGCGAGGGTCTCCAGGGCCGCCTGGGTGAGCCGGGCCTGCTGCCCGTCGAGGACGAAGGCCTCGACGGCCGCCGCGTGGGCGGCGCGGGTGTAGTAGCGCCAGCCGCCGGCCACCCGGCGCAGCTCGAAGCCGCGGCCCTGGGCGGTGTACTCGTCGGCCAGCTCGTGCAGGGCGTCGGCCACCTCGCGCGGGGACCGGTCCAGGACCTTCGCGAGGTGCTGCTCCGTGGCGGGCTCGTCGACGACCATCAGGACGGCTTCGAGGGAGGGCTTGAGATCGCTCACGCGGTGGTCTCCTGGTCGAACTCGTCGGTCACGGCCCCGGACGGATCCGCCTCCCCGCCGGTCCAGGAGACCGCGAGGTCCCCCAGGGCGGTCTCCTGGTCGAGGGCGACGGCCTTCTCCCGGTAGAGCTCCAGGAGGGCGAGGAAGCGGGCGACGACGGTCAGGGTGTCGTCTCCGACGTCCTCGATCAGCTCCCGGAAGAGGGCCGTGCCGCGCTCGCGCAGCAGCGCGACGACCACGGCGGCCTGCTCGCGGACGCTGACGAGCGGGGCGTGGATGTGGTCGACGTACACCTGGGGCTCGGCCTTGGGCTGCATGGCCTTGACGGCCAGCCTGGCGAAGCCCTCGGCCCCGATCGAGATGACGACCTCGGGGAGCAGCTCGGCGTACCGCGGTTCGAGTCCGACGGTACGGGGGTGGCGGCGGCCCTCCGCCTCCCAGCGGTCCTGGAAGATCTCCGCGATCCGCTTGTACGCGCGGTACTGGAGGAGGCGGGCGAAGAGCAGGTCGCGGGCCTCCAGGAGCGCGAGGTCTGCCTCGTCCTCCACCTCGGCGGCGGGAAGCAGCCGGGCGGCCTTCAGGTCGAGCAGGGTGGCGGCGACGACGAGGAACTCGGTGGTCTGGTCGAGGTCGCCGTCGGGCCCCAGGGCGCGGAGGTGCGCCATGAACTCGTCGGTGACCTGGGAGAGGGCGACCTCAGTGACGTCGAGCTTGTGCTTGGTGATCAGCTGGAGGAGCAGGTCGAACGGCCCCTCGAAGTTCGCGAGCCGCACGGTGAACCGCCCACCGCCGGGCTCGGCGGCATCGCCGGGCTCGGCGGCATCGCCGGACTCGGCGGCCGTGTCAGCCGCGGCGGGCTCAGCGGCCGTGGCAGCCACCGTGGCCTGGACGACCTTGGCGGCCGGGGCGGCCGGGCTGGGCTCGGCGACCCTTACGGCCTCGGCGCGCCCGGCGACCGTGGCGGCCTCGGCGGCCACGACGTCCGTCGCGGCCTCCGCCGGACGTCCCTCCGCCACCGGAAGCCCCTCCGCCGCCGGAGCGGCCTGCGGGCCCGCGGGCCCCCGCGTCTCGCCCGGGCCGCGGCCCAGGGGGCGGCGGCCCGGCGGGCGGGACGTTTCGTCAGAGGCGTGGCGCATGGGGGTCCAGGGGGAACGGGGAGCTCGGCAGCCCGCAGGCTACCCTCAGCGGCCGCGCAGGCGGCGTACGAGGATGCTCGCGTCGCCGCGGGACTCCAGGTCCGCCAGGACGACGGCGACCGCCTCACGGACGATCCTGCCCCGGTCGACGGCGAGGCCGTGCTCGCCCCTGAGGACGAGGCGCGCGTGCTCCAGGTCCATGAGCTCCTCGGCGGAGACGTAGACCGTGATCTTCTCGTCGTGGCGCTCGCGGCCGCTGGGCCGCCGGTTCGGGGCACGGCCACCACGTCGCCGCGCCGCCGGTGCCGGCACCGTGGCGGGGTTCGCCGGCTTCGTGGCGGTGCCTTCCGGCTCCGCCGTCCGGGCGCGCGGTTCGGCCGCCTCGGAGTCCGCCGTCGTGTGTTCCGCGGAGCCCTCGGCCGCCGTCGTGTCGCTCTCGCCCGCCGGAGCCGGGACGGCCCGGCGGGGTGAGGACGACGTGAGCGCCGTCCCCCCGGTCGTACGGAAGAGTTCGTCGGCGCCGGGCAGACTCACTCGGCGTGACACCGGGCGAGCACCTCCCTGGCGAGCTGACGGTAGGCGGCGGCGCCCACGGAGTTGGAGGCGTAGGTGGTGATGGGCTCGCCGGCGACCGTGGTCTCCGGGAAGCGCACCGTCCGCCCGATGACCGTGTGGTACACGTGGTCGTCGAAGGCCTCGACGACGCGCGCGAGGACCTCACGGCTGTGCACGGTCCGCGAGTCGTACATCGTGGCGAGGATGCCGTCGAGCTCCAGGTCGGGGTTGAGCCGCTCCTGGACCTTCTCGATCGTCTCGGTCAGCAGCGCCACTCCGCGCAGGGCGAAGAACTCGCATTCCAGCGGCACGATGACCTTGTGAGCCGCCGTCAGGGCGTTCACGGTCAGCAGGCCGAGCGAGGGCTGACAGTCGATCACGATGTAGTCGTAGTCGTTCATCAGCGGCTTCAGGGCGCGCTGGAGCGTGGACTCGCGCGCGACCTCGCTGACCAACTGGACTTCGGCGGCCGAGAGGTCGATGTTGCTCGGCAGCAGGTCCATGTTGGGAACGGCGGTCTTCAGGAGGACCTCGTCCGCCGACATGCCCCGCTCCATGAGCAGGTTGTAGACGGTGAGGTCGAGCTCCATCGGGTTCACACCGAGGCCGACCGACAGGGCTCCCTGCGGGTCGAAGTCGACGAGCAGCACCCGTCGTCCGTACTCGGCGAGCGCGGCACCCAGGTTGATGGTCGACGTGGTCTTGCCGACGCCGCCCTTCTGGTTGCACATCGCGATGATCTTGGCGGGTCCGTGGTCGGTCAGGGGACCCGGGATCGGGAAGTACGGCAGCGGCCGTCCGGTGGGGCCGATCCGCTCGCGGCGCTGACGGGCAGCGTCGGGTGCGAGGGTGGCCGCGTACTCCGGGTCGGGCTCGTACTCGGCGTCGGGGTCGTAGAAGTGCCCCTCGGGCACCTCGTCAAAGGCGGCGAAGTGGGTGGACTCTCGGCCCATCTCGTTGCCGGCCGTGGCGTTCACGTGTAGGCCGTCCATCGTCTTCATCGTGTGGGCTGTCGTCATGGGCTGGTGCGTCGCGAAGGTCCGCACCGCGACGGAGCCGATCGGAGCACCTGGCGCACCGCTCCCGGGAGTAATTGTCGACTCATTCACAAGTCGTCTTACCTCCTTGGATGTCACCAGGAACATTTATCGATAGGTCAGCGTGGCACCATGCCGACGGTTGGCGACTCTATGGCGTGTCACCGCTCCGCAGCAACACAATCCGCCGGACCCGGCCGGATGTGTCGGCAACCGAACACGTCTCTGTCAAGGGTGCGCAGGCATGCATCCACACGTTTCAGGGGTGCGCGAAACGGTTAAAGGGTTACGTTCGAGGCGAGTTGCGCGGGCCCCGGACGTGGCCGGACGCACAGCCGGCCGGACCTTGTCGAACAAGGTCCGGCCGGGTGTGTGGCATTGACGGCACGCGTTGACGGCGGTGCCTCGGGGATCAGCCCAGGAGGGTGCTCAGCTCGACGTGGTCGAGGCCGTGCGCCTCGGCGACCTCCTTGTAAACCACCTTGCCGTCATGGGTGTTGAGACCCAGACCGAGCGCGGAGTCGCGGCGCAGCGCCTCGACCCAGCCGTTGTTCGCCAGCGACACGATGTAGGGCAGCGTGGCGTTGGTGAGCGCGTAGGTGGAGGTGTTCGGGACCGCGCCCGGCATGTTGGCGACGCAGTAGAAGACCGAGTTGTGGACCTGGAAGGTCGGCTCGGCGTGGGTGGTCGCGTGCGAGTCCTCGAAGCAACCGCCCTGGTCGATCGCAATGTCGACAAGGACACTTCCGGGCTTCATCTTGGCGACGAGCTCGTTGGTGACCAGCTTCGGGGCCTTGGCGCCCGGGATGAGGACGGCGCCGATGACGAGGTCGGCCTCGACGACGGCCTTCTCCAGCTCGTAGGCGTTGGAGACGATCGTCTTCACCTTGGTGCCGAAGATCTTGTCGGCCTCGCGGAGCTTGTTGATGTCACGGTCGAGCAGGGTCACGTGGAAGCCCATGCCGACGGCGATCTGCGTGGCGTTCCAGCCGGAGACGCCGCCGCCGATGACGACGCACTCGCCGGCGTGGGTGCCGGGGACGCCGCCGGGGAGGACGCCGCGGCCGCCGACCGAGCGCATCAGGTGGTAGGCGCCGACCTGCGGGGCCAGACGGCCCGCGACCTCGGACATCGGGGCGAGCAGCGGCAGGGCGCGGTTCGCGGTCTCGACGGTCTCGTAGGCGATGGCGGTGGTGCCGGACTCGAGCAGCGCGTCCGTGCACTCGCGGGAGGCCGCGAGGTGCAGGTACGTGAAGAGGGTCTGGTCCTTGCGGAGGCGGTGGTACTCCTCCGCGATGGGCTCCTTGACCTTGAGCAGCAGGTCGGCAATGGCCCAGACCTCGTCGGCCGTGGCGAGGATCTCGGCGCCGGCGCCGACGTACTCCTCATCCGTGATCGAGGAGCCGACACCGGCGTTCTGCTCGATGAAGACCTGGTGGCCGTTGCGGACGAGCTCGTGGACACCCGCAGGGGTGATGGCCACGCGGAACTCGTTGTTCTTGACCTCGCGGGGGATGCCGACCTTCATCGTCGATCACGGTCCTTGAATCTGGGGGGACAACTGGGTTATTGCGATACATACCCGGATGCACTGCGGCGCACCGGGGCAGACCACGTTCGAACGCGGCGGACCCAGTCTAATGAAGGAGTTCCCGGTGTCTAGCCTTTCAAAGTACTAATCTTTCTCGAACCCACTGCGGATTTCGTAGGCTGGGGCTTCCGTTTCCAGCAATCGCTCGGCTGCGGCCCTGTGCAGCCTTGCGGCGGCCGGGTCGCCGAGCCGGTCGAGGGTGTCCGCGAGCCGCAGCTGGAGGGCCGCCTGGAGCCGGCCGTCCTGCGCCCGGCGGGCCCATTCCACCGCCTCCTCGCAGGTCCGCAGCGACTCCTCCGGCCGCCCCGCGTACTCCTGGACCCGGGCCGCCTCGCTCAACGCCCGGGCGTGGCCCGGGAGATCGGCGAGCCTGCGGTAGCCGGCGGCGGCGGCCCGCCAGTTCCGCAGGGCTTCGCCGTACCGCCCCGCGTAGGTCTGCACGGCGCCGAGGCGGCCGTACAGCCGGGCCTGGTCGGCGCGCTCGTCCCGGGCGAGGCGCTGGGCGAGCGCCCGCCCGTACCAGTCGCCGGCCCGCTGCCAGTCCCCCAGCTCCTGATACGAGCCACCTACGGATTCCATTGCACGACCGGTGGCGTACGGATCATTTGCCGCCCTGCCGGCATCCAAAGCCAACCGATATCGCAGCAGAGCGTCCTGCGTCCGTCCGGTCCTGGCGTCGAGATCCGCGAGGTTCAGCAGGGCGGCGGCCCGCTCGCGGTGCAGTCCGCGCCGCTCGGCCACGTCGAGGACCAGCTGGTGGAGGCCGTACAGCTCGGGCGCCGCGGCCTCGGCCCCCCGGTGCGCGGCCAGCGCCCTGACCAGGGAGGCGATCAGGCGGCGGGCCAGGGTGTCGAGCTCCCCGTCGGCGACGGCGAGGCGGGCGGAGGCGAGCAGGACGGACTGCCGGGACCGGAGCCACTCGGCGCCGGCCTCCCGGGTCGGGAAGCGCAGGGCGCGCGGCAGTCCGGCCAGTTTCCGCCGGGAGGCCGAGCCCTCGGGTTCGGTGACCGCACGGCACGACTGGAGGAGCCGTACGGTCCGCTCCAGCATCCGGGCCCGGGCGAGCTGCACCTCGGCGGGCCGGTCGCGCTCCTCCAGCTGAGCGCGAAGGAGGGGGACGAGATGGCCGGGCACCTCGTACTGCCCGTCGTCGCCGGCGGCGACGAGACCCAGGGCGGCGAAGTCGGCGAGGGTGGTGGCCGCCGCCGAGACCGAGCAGCCGGCCAGGGCGGAGGCGGTGTGGGCGTCGGCCCGGCCGAGCGGGGCCAGGGAGAGGAATCGCAGTATCCGGGCGGCGGTCGCGGGCAGCGCCTCGTGGGCGAGCAGGAAGGTCCGGGTGAGCGGATCGCCGCTCAGCCCGCGCAGCTGCTTGGCGAGGTCCGCGACGGAGGCCTTGGGGCGGGCGGCGAGCCAGCCCCCGGCAAGGACGACCGCACCGGGCATCCCCCCGCACGCCTCGACGAGCGTCTCGGCGGCCTGCGGGTCGACGGTGATGCGGACGGAGCCGGTGAAGGCGGTGAGCAGCTCGATGGCCGACTTGGGGTCGAGCCCTCCGAGGGTGCAGGGCCGTACGTCGGGGATGCCGGTGAGCGGCCCGCGCGAGACACCGACGACGAGGGTGTCCGGGTTGTCGGGGATCAGCGGGTCGGCCTGCTCGGCGTCGACGGCGTCGTCGAGGATCAGGACGACCCGGCGCTCGGCGAGGGCGTGGCGGACCAGTTCGGTCAGCTCGTCCTCGCCGGCCCCGGGCGGTTCGGCCACGCCGAGCGCGGCCAGGAGTTCCTGGGCGACGCGGGCGGTGGGGACGGGGTCGCCGCCCGGCTCGGTGAGCCGGGCGCGGAACACCCCGTCGGGGTAGCGGTCGGCGAGCCCGTCGGCCAGCTCCTCGGCGAGGGCGGTGCGCCCCGAGCCCGGCTTGCCGGCAACGAGCAGGACCCGGGCCCGGGGTGCCTTGCGGCCCGTGAGGGTGTCGAGGCCGGTCCGCTCGATGTCGGCGCGCAGAGCCTTCAACTCCCGCTGCCGGCCGAAGAACCGCCGGCCCACGGCCGCCGCCACCGCCTGATCCGTCACGGGCCACGCTCCCGTCCACCTGCGCACGAGCCGATCCCGCGGGGGGCTCCGCACGGGCGATCCCGAGCGTAGTTCAGGGCACGGCACGGACCCGGTGGAGCGCGGCGGACACATCCCCCGATCGGATCAGCGGATGGTCACACCGCAGGGTCGCGGGCGTACGCCCCGAGAGGACGCCCACCCGGACCGCTGCGGCCAGGGTTCGTCTTTCTGATCAGACCGGATCAGGCCGGATCAGGCCGGATCAGGGAGCCCCGCGAGCCTGCCCTGACCCCGAAGACGGCCCCAGGACCGGACGGCCCCCGCGCCCCGAAAGGGGTCCTACGCCTCGAACGGCCGGGCCGGCCAGGGCGCGTCCGCCGGGCGCAGCGCCTCCAGGCCCTCGCCCGCACGTGCGGCGGCCAGCGACAGGACGCCCACGACGAGGCAGTTGTTGTGCAGTTCGCCCGCGAGGACCCCGCGCACGAGCTCCGCGAGCGGGACCCGCGCCAGCTCCATGTCGGCCTCCTCGTCGGCGACCTCGAAGCGCTCGCCCTCCGCCTCCGCGAGGTCCCGGGCGAGGAAGATCCGTACGGCCTCGTCGCAGCCGCCCGGGGTCGTGTAGACGTCGGTCAGGACCCGCCAGTCCCCGGCCTTGACGTGGGCCTCCTCGAACAGCTCGCGCTGGGCGGCGTGCAGCGGGTTCTCACCGGGCACGTCGAGGAGTCCCGCCGGGATCTCCCACAGCTTCTGCCGCACCGGGTGCCGGTACTGCTTGAGCAGCAGGACCCGGTCCTGCTCGTCCAGGGCGAGGACGGCCACCGAGCCGGGGTGGACCTGGTAGTCGCGGCGTGCGACCGTGCCGTCCGGCATGACCACGTCGTCCGTGCGGACACTGGTCTTGTTTCCCTGGAAGGGGGTCGTCGTCGCGACGACCCGCCACTCCTCCGGGGTGTCCTGCAACTCCATCTGGGTCCTCCCACGTACGCGGACATACGAAAGCCGGGGTACGGATCCTCAAGGACCCGCACCCCGGCAACGTTAACGCCCGGCGGTTACTCGGCCGGCTTGCCCGTCTTGCGCGCTTCCTCCTGCCGCTGCACGGCTGCCTTCACCAGGCCGGCGAAGAGCGGGTGCGGGCGGGTCGGGCGGGAGCGGAGCTCCGGGTGCGCCTGGGTGGCGACCAGGTAGGGGTGGATCTCGCGCGGGTACTCGACGTACTCGACGAGCTTGTTGTCCGGGGAGGTGCCGGAGAAGACCAGGCCGGCCTTCTTCTCCAGCTCCGCGCGGTAGGAGTTGTTGACCTCGTAGCGGTGGCGGTGGCGCTCGTCCACGTACGGCTGGTCGCCGTAGACCTCACGGACGATCGAGCCCTCGGCGAGCTTCGCCGGGTACAGACCCAGGCGCATCGTTCCGCCCAGGTCGCCGGCGCCTTCGACGTACGCGAGCTGCTCCTCCATCGTGGAGACGACGGGGTGCGCGGTCGCCGGGTCGAACTCGGTGGAGTTGGCGTCCGGGATGCCCGCGAGGTTCCGCGCGGCCTCGATGACGATGCACTGGAGACCGAGGCAGATGCCGAGCAGCGGCACCTTGTTCTCACGGGCGTACTGGATCGCGCCGATCTTGCCGTTCACACCGCGGTCGCCGAAGCCGCCGGGGACGAGGATCGCGTCGACGTCGCCGAGCTGCTTCTGGGCGCCGGCCGGCGTCTTGCAGTCGTCGGAGGTGACCCACTTGACCTTGACCCGGGCCTTGTTGGCGAAGCCGCCGGCCCGCATGGCCTCGGTGATCGAGAGGTAGGCGTCGGGCAGGTCGATGTACTTGCCGACGAGCGCGACCGTGACCTCGTGGTCGGGGTTGTGGACGCGGTCCAGCAGGTCGTCCCAGGTGGACCAGTCCACGTCGCGGAACGGCAGGTCGAGCTTACGGACGACGTACGCGTCCAGGCCCTCGGTGTGCAGGACCTTCGGGATGTCGTAGATCGACTTGGCGTCGATCGCGGCGACGACCGCGGCCTCGTCGACGTCGCACATCAGCGAGATCTTGCGCTTGATGGCGGTCGGGACCTCGCGGTCGGCGCGCAGGACGATCGCGTCCGGCTGGATACCGATGTTGCGCAGGGCGGCGACCGAGTGCTGGGTCGGCTTGGTCTTCAGCTCGCCGGAGGGGCCGATGTAGGGCAGCAGCGAGATGTGCACGACGAAGACGTTGTCGCGGCCGACCTCGTGGCGGACCTGGCGGACGGTCTCCAGGAACGGCAGGGACTCGATGTCGCCGACGGTGCCGCCGACCTCGGTGATGACGACGTCCACGTCGTCCGTCGCCATGCGGCGGATCCGGGACTTGATCTCGTTGGTGATGTGCGGGATGACCTGCACGGTGTCGCCCAGGTACTCGCCGCGCCGTTCCTTGGCGATGACCTGCGAGTAGACCTGGCCGGTGGTGACGTTGGCCGAGCCGTCGAGGTCGACGTCGAGGAAGCGCTCGTAGTGGCCGATGTCCAGGTCGGTCTCGGCGCCGTCGTTGGTGACGAACACCTCGCCGTGCTGGAAGGGGTTCATCGTGCCCGGGTCGACGTTCAGGTACGGGTCGAGCTTCTGCATCGTGACCCGGAGGCCGCGGGCCTTGAGGAGCGCACCCAGGCTGGAGGCGGTCAGCCCCTTGCCGAGGGAGGAGGCGACACCCCCGGTGACGAAGATGTGCTTGGTCGTCGTGGTGTTGGGCGGCATCGCCAAGAGGGGGCTCCCGTGGTCGCGTTCTGGAGGTGCGTACCGGCGTCCCCTCCGGAAGAATCGGGGGGTGCCGTCGCTGCGGTTTCGGGGTCCTCGGCTGTCGCCGTTTCCCACCGGTCCACGGGGTACCAGGGTATCAGCGACATCGGGAGACCGCTTCCGGCCACACGCGGCAGTCGGGTGTACACGGACGGCGACGGAAGGGCGGGGCGGGATCCGTGCGGCGGGGTGATCCACGGGGTCACGGGCCTGTTCACCTGATCGGAGCAGCGACGTTACCCGGGTGATCACCGGGTCATTAGGGTGCGACGTATCCTGCTGGGACCTTGCCCGCCGAGCAGGCCGGCCTGAACACCCCGCCGGCACAACACAAGCAAGCGCCCCCTGGGGGCGGACGTGGCCGTTCGACTGGAGTGAAGCACGTGGCCGGGCGCATCGAGGATTACGCACTCATCGGGGACATGCAGACCGCCGCCCTGGTCTGCCGGGACGGCAGCGTCGACTGGCTGTGTCTCCCCCGCTTCGACTCCCAAGCGGTTTTCGCGGGACTCCTCGGCACCGAGGAACACGGGTTCTGGCGGGTGGCGCCCGCCGTGGCCGAGGACGCCGAACCACCGCCGGCCGACCGGCGCCGTTACCGGGGCGACTCGCTGATCCTGGAGTCCGAGTGGGACACCCCGCGCGGCACGGTCCGGGTCACCGACTTCATGCCCCCGCGCGACGGCGCCCCGCAGATCATCCGGATCGTGGAGGGCGTCTCCGGCCGGGTGCCGATGAGCTCCGCGCTGCGGATGCGCTTCAGCTACGGCCGGATCGTGCCCTGGGTCCACAAGGTCGGCGAGCGCACGGTCGCCGTCGCCGGGCCCGACTCGGTGTGGCTGGACACGGACGCGGAGACGCACGGCGAGGACCTCACCACGTACTCCGAGTTCACCGTCTCCCCCGGTGACCGGATCACCTTCACGCTCTCCTGGCAGCCCTCCCACCGGGAGCCGCCGGCGCTGCCGGACCCGGAGGGTTCGCTGGAGGCGACCGCCGACTTCTGGCGCGAGTGGGTCGACCACTGCACGTACCACGGCCCCTACCGGGAGGCGGTGGTCCGCTCCCTGATCACGCTGAAGGCGCTGACGTACGCGCCGACCGGCGGGATCGTGGCCGCGCCGACCACCTCGCTGCCCGAGGAGATCGGCGGCGTCCGCAACTGGGACTACCGCTACACCTGGCTGCGGGACGCGGCGATCACCCTCTCCTCGATGCTGCGCACCGGCTACCGCGAGGAGGCCCGCGCCTGGCGGGACTGGCTGCTCCGCGCGGTCGCGGGCGACCCGGAGAACCTCCAGATCATGTACGGCATCGCCGGTGAGCGGGAGCTCGGCGAGGCGGAGCTCGACTGGCTCCCGGGGTACGAGAACTCCGGCCCGGTCCGGGTCGGCAACGGCGCCGCCAACCAGCTCCAGCTCGACGTCTACGGCGAGGTCACCGAGGCCCTCCACCTCGCGCACATGACGGGGCTCTCCCGCAACGACTACGCCTCGCTGCTCCAGCTGAAGCTGATCAGGTACCTGGAGACCCACTGGGACCAGCCCGACGAGGGCATCTGGGAGGTCCGCGGCCCGCGCCGCCACTTCACCCACTCCAAGGTGATGGCCTGGGTGGCGGTGGACCGCACGATCAAGCTCATCGAGTCCGGGGACGCCGACGGCCCGCTGGAGCGCTGGCGCGAGCTCCGCGACGAGATCCACCGGGACGTCTGCGCGAAGGGCTACGACCCGGAGCGGAACACCTTCACGCAGTCGTACGGCTCCAAGGAGCTGGACGCCTCGCTGCTGCTGATCCCGCAGATGGGCTTCCTGCCGCCGGACGACAAGCGGGTCATCGGCACCATCGAGGCGATCCAGCGGGAGCTGTCCACGGAGGACGGCTTCGTGCTGCGCTACCCGACGGCCGGCGAGGAGGCCGGCGTCGACGGCCTGGAGGGCGACGAGGGCGCCTTCCTCGCCTGCTCGTTCTGGCTCGCCGACGACCTGGCGATGATCGGCCGGGTCGACGAGGCCCGCACGCTCTTCGAGAAGCTGCTCTCGCTCCGTAACGACCTCGGGCTGCTCGCCGAGGAGTGGGACCCGCGGCTCCAGCGCCAGGTGGGGAACTTCCCGCAGGCGTTCAGCCACGTCCCGCTGATCGACACCGCGCTGCGCCTGACCGCCAGCGGGGCGTACGGCGGCTGAGGCCCGTCCGGCGGACCAGGGGCGGACAGCCCTGGTCCGCCCCGCGCGGGGAACCCCACCCGGACCTACGATGAGAAGGTCCCGTCCCCCGCACGAAAGGGGGGCTCTCATGGCTCCCCACGTCTCCGAAAGCGCCCTGGCCGGACTGGTCGAGGACCTGGCCGGCGAGGTGATCATCCCTGGTGATCCGGGTTACGACGCGGCGCGTGCCCTCCACAACGGCATGATCGACCGGCGCCCTTCGGTGATCGCCCAGTGCGCGGGCCAGGCGGACGTGTCCAACGCGATCCTGTTCGGCCGCGAGGCCGAGCTGCCGATCGCGGTGCGCGGCGGCGGACACAGCGTCGCCGGGACCTCGGTGATCGACGGCGCGCTGGTCGTCGACCTCCGCCGGATGCACGGGGTCGTCGTGGACCCGGAGGACATGACCGTACGGATCGAGGGCGGGGCGACCATGGCCCACCTGGACCACGCGTGCCAGCCGTTCCACGTGGCGACCACCGGCGGCCGGGTGTCCACCACGGGCGTCGGCGGCTTCACGCTGGGCGGCGGCTCGGGCTGGCTGGAGCGGAAGTTCGGTCTCGCCAGCGACAATCTGCTCGCCGCCGACCTGGTGACCGCCGAGGGCAAGCACGTCCACACGGACGCGGACGAGAACCCGGAGCTGTTCTGGGCGCTGCACGGCGGCGGCGGCAACTTCGGGGTGGCGACCTCGCTGACGATGCGGCTGCACCCGCTGCCCCGGATGAGCCTCGCGATGCTGTTCTTCCTCCCGGACCAGGCGCCCGAGGTGGTGCGCACCTTCCGCGATCTCGGCGCCCGCGCGCCGGACGAGATCGGCGGCGGCGCGATCTACATGCCCGCGCCCCCGGAGCCGTTCGTCCCCGAGGAGCTGGTCGGGAAGCTGGTGTGCGGGGCGCTGTTCACGTACACCGGCCCGGTCTCCGAACTCCGTGAGTTCGCGGCGCCGCTGTTCACGCTGAAGCCCGTGGTCGAGGTCGTCGCGGACATCCCCTACGTGGACCTGCAGTCGATGCTCGACGACCCGCCGGGGCTGCGGAACTACTGGTCGGCCGAGTACCTGCGGCACTTCCCCGACGAGGCCGTCGACATCTTCTGCGACCGCGGCGCGCGGATCCCGGCGTCGACCTCCACCCAGCACGTGCTGATCCTGATGGGCGGGGCCGTGGCCGCGGGGCCCGACCGGTATCCGCAGCCGTGGCGCACCGCCCCCTGGGCGGTGCACCCGTTCGCGACCTGGGAGGACCCCGCGTACGACGAGCAGGCGAAGCAGTGGGTCCACGACGTGCGGGCCGACGTGCGGCCGTGGGCCCTCGACGCGACGTATCTGAACTTCATCGGCGCCGAGGGCGAGCAGCGGATCGTCTCCTCCTTCGGTGAGGCGAACTACCGCCGGCTCGCCGCCGTGAAGGCCGCGTACGACCCCGACAACGTGTTCCGCTTCAACCAGAACATCGTGCCGGCCGGTTGAGTCGGCTCAGCGCAGCGCGTCGATCACCTCCCTGGCGGCGCGCTCGCCCTCCGTGGCCCCGCCTTCCATGAAGCCCTGGAAGTCGTAGCTGCAGTGCTCACCGCCGATGTGGACGTTGCCCTGGGCCTTGCCCTCGTACCCCGCGTACCTGTGGAGGTAGCCGACGGGCCAACAGGAGTACGCGCCGAGGGCGTACGGGTTCTTGTGCCAGGCGGAGAGCTGGGCACGGCCGTTGTACGCCCTGGAGGTGCCGGGGAAGAAGGCGTCGATGCCCGCGAGGTAGCGGGTGACGAGGCCGCGCACGTACGGGTCGGACTCGGTGGAGAACGGCCCGGCCGGGTTCAGGTTCCTGGCCAGGCTGCCGCCGTTGTACTGGATGAGGATGCCGCCGGTACCGCCCTGGACCTTGGTGGTGTCCCAGGTCTGCTGCACCTCGCTGTCGGTGAAGCAGTCTCCGGCGGAGACCCCGGGCCACGCGCCGGTGCCGCGCCAGGGGCGGGTGCCGAACTGCATGTTGAGCTTGGTGCAGTAACCCATGCGGGCGTCGCGCAGCAGGTTGCGCATGAGCGGGTCGAAGCCCGCGAGGGACAGGTCGAGCTGCTTGAGGATCGGCAGCGGGAGGCAGAGGATCGTCTTGTCGGCGGTGACGGTCCGGGTGGCGCCGGCCTCGTTGAAGGTCAGTGTCTGGGTGCCGTCGGCGTTGGCCCGTACGGCGGTCAGGGACCAGCCCTGGCGCAGGGTGCCGGGCACGAGGGCGCCGGCGATGGCGTTCGGGAGCTGGTCGTTGCCGCCGACGACGTGGTACCGCTCGTTGGACAGGCCCCAGATGTTGAAGTTGCCCGGATTGGTCTGGTAGCCCATGAGCAGGACGAGGGCCAGCGAGGACTGTTCGGTGGTGTCGGCGCCGTACTCGACGTTGTAGGCGACGTCGATGAACTTGCCGAGCGGCGAGGTGTGTCCGCCGGGGACGCGGGTCTCGATCCACTCGTGGATGGACATGTTGTCGAGGGCGGTGCCGGTGGGCGTGGTCTGGTTCCAGAAGACCTCGCCGGCCTCGGAGAGGTCGCGGCGCAGCGCCTGGTAGACGGCGTTGAAGTCCTCGTCGGCCTGGTCGCGCGGGTAGTAGGCGCCGTCGAACCAGAGGACCTCCTCGGCCCCGTTGGGGCCGCCGCCGAGGAAGTCCTCGACCTGGAGGTTGAAGCGGCGGCAGAGCTCCAGGATCTTCTTGTGGCTGGTGTCGATCAGCTCGCCGCCGATCTCGGAGGTCTGGCCGTACGCCCAGTGGCCGCGCTGGGTCCACATGCGGCCGCCGACCCGGGACGGGTTGGCCTCGTAGAGGACGGGCCTCAGGCCGGCGTCCTGGAGGGTGAGGGCGGCCGTGAGGCCGGATATCCCGGCCCCGACGACGGCGATCCGGGCGGCGCTCTGGATCGGCGGGTCCAGGGTGGCGGCGCGGGCGGGGACGGCCCCGCCCAGGCCGGCGGCACCGGCGGCGCCGACGGCGACACCGGCGGCGGCCGCGTACTTGAGGAGGGACCGGCGCCCGAGGGTGTCGGCCCTCATGCCTCGGAGTTCGTCGACGGGGATGTCGAGCCGTCGGGCGTCGGCGTGCTCGGCGGCGAGACGCTTCAGGAGGTGCATCGGGTTGGTGCGTGCCATGGGGGCGCTCCTGGGAAGGGGAAGGGGGTCAGCTCTGGGATACGGCGGCGGGAGCGGGGGCTTCCTCGTCGGTGCGCTCGGTCGCGTCCTCCAGGACGATCCGGCCGATGATCTCGTAGCGCTCGGGCCGCTTGGCCTTGAGGTAGAAGCCGAGGCCGAGGCCGCCGAAGAAGACCGCGCCGACGATCCAGGGGATCGCCTTGAAGAAGAGCGAGTCGGCGGCGAGACCGGCCGCGGTCTCCATGTTGATGACCAGCAGGACGACGACGGCGATCATGCCGATGCCGCCGAGGAGCGGGGCGACGAGGGTCTTGAACCAGTGCCGGTCCTCGGGGTGGTTCCTGCGGAAGTACCCGATGACGGCGAAGGAGCAGAGGGTCTGGACGATGAGGATCGCCATGGTGCCGAGGATCGCGAGCAGTGTGTACAGGTGGATGTAGGGGTCCTGGCCGCTGAGCCAGAAGGCGACGACGAGGCCGATGGCGATGGCGCTCTGCACGTAGGAGGCGATGTACGGCGAACCGTGCTTCGCGTGGGTGCGGCCGAGCGCCGGGTGGAGGAAGCCCTCGCGGCCGATGGCGTACAGGTAGCGCGAGGCGCACTGGTGGAAGGCCATGCCGCAGGCGAACGAGCCGGTCAGGAGCAGCCACTGGAAGGCGTCGACGGCCCAGGCGCCGATGAAGGACTGGGTGGGGGCGAAGAACAGGTCGAGGGGCGAGGCGGAGGCCGACAGCTTCACCGACTCGGTGAGTCCGTTTCCGGCGATCGTCATCCAGGAGACGTAGATGTAGAAGAGGCCGACGCCGATGACGGATATCAGGGTGGCGCGCGGGATGACCTTCTTCGGGTTGCGCGACTCCTCCCCGTACATCGCGGTCGACTCGAAGCCGACCCAGGACCAGAAGGCGAAGAAGAGGCCGAGCCCCGCCGAGGTGCCGCTGAAGGCGTTCATCGGGTTGATCGGCTCGACCGGGATGCCGTCGGGGCCGCCGCCGGCGATCAGCACGGCGGTGGCGACCGCGAAGAGGACCGCGATCTCGGCGATCAGCATCACACCGAGCGCCTTGGCCGTCAGGTTGATGTCGAAGTACGAGAGGACGGCCGTCACGGCCAGCATGACCGCCGCGTACAGGATCCAGGGAAGGTCGACGCCGAGCTGGTCGGCGACCGTCGTCTTGGTGAAGTACGCGAAGACGCCGACGATCGAGGCCTCGAAGACGATGTACGCGAGGACCGCGAGCATGCCGGACGCCATGCCGGCGATCCGGCCGAGGCCGTGCGAGATGTAGCCGTAGAAAGCGCCCGCGGCCGTGATCCGCTTGGCCATGGCGACGTAGCCGACGGAGAAGACGGTCAGGACGAGCGTCGCGAAGAGATATCCGGCGGGTGCGCCGGTGCCGTTGCCGAAGCCGACGGCGATGGGGAGGTTGCCGGTCATCGCGGTGATCGGGGCCGCGGTGGCCACGGCCATGAAGACGACGCCGACCAGACCGACGGAGTTCGCCTTCAGCCGGTGGACCTCTGGGGTGGAGTTCTTTGCCATGCCGCGAGAGCATCCTCGCGTGTGACACAGGCCACAATCGACATGCGGTCGCACAATTCACGCCACGGGGCGACGAGTTGTCGCCCCGATGCACGAAGTGTCCGGTCCCGTAACCCTCGGGTGATGTCACAGGAACACGGACGGGGGGTAGCGTCCGGCCCCATGGACAATCAGGGCGGGATCACCGTGCAGCGGGCGCTCGAACTCCCGGGGCTGCGCAGCGGGCTCCCGGAGGTCGTCGCCGGCGCGGACCGGCTGCACCGCACGGTGCGCTGGGTGCACGCGGGCGAGGTGCCGAACATCGCGTCGCTGCTCAAGGGCGGCGAGCTGCTGCTGACCACGGGCCTCGGTCTCGGCACCCGCCCGGCCGAGCAGCGGGCCTTCGTCCGCCGGCTCGCCGACCGGGGCATCGCGGCGCTCGTGGTGGAGCTCGGCCCGCGCTTCGCCCGCCTCCCGGCGACGATAGTGGAGACTGCGCGGGCGGCCGGTCTGCCCCTCGTCCAGCTCCACCGCGAGGTCCCCTTCGTGGCCGTGACGGAGGAGATCCACACCGAGATCGTCAACGGCCACTACGCGCTCCTCCGCCAGGCCGAGGAGGTCCACCGGCAGTGCACGGAGGCCCTGCTCGGCGGCGGCGGGATCCCGCAGGTCCTGCGCATCCTCTCCGACTTCGCCGCGAACCCGGTCTTCCTGGAGACCGCCGACGGACAGCTGCTGTACGCGGCGGGCACCGAGTCCGGGCCCGCCGACCCGCTCCAGGTCTGGGACGGGCTGCGCGGCGGGCGGGCGGCCCGCGAATCCGGCCCGCCCACCGGCACGGTCCTCGTCGACGTGCCGGGCGGCGGCCCCGGTACGGGCTCGGTCCGGGCCCGTCTGGTCCTCCTCGCGGTCTCCGGCGCCCTCTCCCCCGTCCACCGGATGGCGGCCGAGCGGGCGGCGGGCATCCTCGCCGTGGTCCTCATGCAGGCGCGCCAGGAGGAGGAGCTGGCCGCGCGCGGCCGCGGCGACTTCCTGACGGACCTGGCGGAGGGCCGGATCACCGCGGAGGCCGCCCCCGCCCAGGCCCGGGTCCTCGGCTTCAAACCGGGCGACGGCCCCCTGCTGCCGGTCGTCATGCGCCTGGCCTCGGAGCTCTCCCCCGCGGGCAACTGGGCGCTGCTCGCCCGGGCGGTCCTCGAAGAGCTGTCCTCGGTCGGCGTCCCCGTCCTCCTCGGCGTCCGCCCGGTGGAGGGACGCGTCCCCCTGCTCCTCGGTCTGCGCTCGGAGACGGAGCGCACGGCCGTCGCCGACCGGGTCGCGGCGGCGCTCCGCGCAGGCGTGGAGCGGGCCGGCCTGGAACGCGCGGGCGTCCACCCGCCGGTGGTCGTCGTGGGCGTCGCCGGCAGCTGGGCGGCGGCCTCCGCGGGCCTTCGGCACGCGGCGGAGACGGCGACGGCCGCGCAGGGCCTCTCGGAGCTCCCCTGGTACGACGCCCGCCGCCTCGACATCGATCTGCTCCTGTGGCGGCTGCGCGACCATCCGGACCTGGCGGCCTTCGTGGACCGCGCGATCGGCCCCCTCCGCGACCACGACCGCACGTCCCGCCCGCCGCTGCTTCCCACCCTGGAGACGTACCTGGCCCACGCGGGCCGGAAGGCGGAGACGGCCCGCGAACTCCACCTCAACCGCCAGACCCTCTACAACCGCCTGGCCCGCATCTCCGAACTCCTGGGCACGGACCTGGACGACCCCCAGACGGTCCTGGCCCTCTCGCTCGCCCTGAGGGCGAGACGCCACACGACATAGCCCGCCCGCGGCCAGGCACCACCCAGGCCCGTTGTGGGCATGCGTTCCGCCGGGGCGGAACGGGTGGGCACAACCGCCCACCGGCCCGCGGACGCAGGCCGGCCCCGGGGTTCGGGGGCGGAGCCCCCGGTCTCGTCAGAGTTTCGGGAAGGGGTGGGGTGCGGTGGGGGAAAACACCCCACCCCACCCCACCGCGTCAGCGCCCCGCCAGCTCGTCGTACACGCTCAGCACGTGCGCGACCGTCTCGTCCTCCGTCGGCCACGTCCCCGCCTGCACCCGCCCCGCCGCCGCCAGGTCCATCCGCCGCTCGGCGTCGTCCAGCAGCCCCCGCACCGCCCCCGCGAGGGCCGCCGCGTCCCCGTACGGCACCAGTTCCGCCGCGTCCCCGACGAGCTCCGGCACCCCGCCGACCGCCGTCGCGACCAGCGGCACGCCGAGCCGCAGCGCCTCCTGCGCGAGCAGGGAGCGGGCCTCCCGGCGCGACGGGAGCACCGCCACGTCCGCCGCGGCCAGCAGCTCCGCGACGTCGTCGCGGCGCCCGATCAGCCGCACCGCGAGCCCCTCGTCGGTGATCCGCCGCTGCAGCGCGGCCCGTTCGCGCCCCTCGCCCGCGATGACGAGCAGCGGCTGCGGGTCGAGGTCCCGCCACGACCGTGCCGCGTCGAGCAGCGTCCCGTACCCCCGGCCCCGTTCGAGCGCCCCGACCGCCATCAGCAACGGCCGTTCGACCGCGCCCAGTTCGGCGCGGGCCTTGCCGTCGTGGAGGCAGACCGGCCCCCGCGCGGCCGGCACGGTGATGGGCGCGAGCCGCGCGTCGCGCGCCCCGCGCCGCCGGGCCCGGGCGACGAGTTCGGACGACGTGCCGAGGACGACGGACGCGGCCCGCACGGTCCGCCGCTCCAGGAGCCGCTGTACCCCACCGCGCGCCCCGTCCAGGTGGTTCCGGCTGTGCCAGGTGGTGACGAGCGGCGTCCGCCCGCCGCCGGACGGCCCCCTGCCGGAGGACGGCGCCGCCAGCGCGAGCGCGGCCCGCACGGAGGCCTGCAGCCCGTGGGCGTGGACCACGTCCGCGCCGAGGCAGGCGTTACGGAGCGCGGTGACGGTCGCGGGGTCCCCGAGGCGCGGCAGGGGCACGAAGTGCGCGCCGGCGCCCAGGTAGTCGTAGAGACGGTCGAGTTCTGCCGGGGCGCACACGGTCACCCGCACGCCCCTCGCCACCAGGCCAGAGGCGAGTGATCGGACGTGAGAGCTGCTGCCCGCGCTGCCGCCGCCCAGCACTTGGACCGTACGGAGCTGTGTCACGCGCCCAAGGATGCCAGCCCGTGCCGTCGACCGTACGCACGTTCCGCCACCGAAGTGGCGTCGTTCCCTTGTACGGAGGCGGTCCACCGTCCCGGCCCACCCCAGGGTTCACCCACTCGGGTGAGCGCGCGAGGCGACGCCCCGCTCCCCCCACACCGCGGCGGCGACAAGACCCATCGCGTGCGCGGCGAGGCCGATCCGTCCGTTCCCGACGGCGATCGCGGCGCCGACGGCCGCGCCGAGCGCGTGCGCCCCCATGTCGCCGAGCATCGCGCGCTCCCCCAGGTCGTCGCCGAGGACCGCCGCCGCCGCTCCCATCGGTGCGGCGGCGAGCGAGCCGCGCAGCACCCCGGGCGCGGCGAGCGCGAGCACGGTCAGGCCCGCCCGCCCCGGCCGTACGTCCACGAGGTTCACCAGGTGGGCGCTGCCGGCGATGACGACGCCGGCGAGGACCTTGTCGACGGGCCGTTCCTTGAGCAGCGCCCCGGCCACGAGCGAGGCCGCGCCGATGCCGAGGAGCTTGACGGCTCCGCTGGTCGCCTCACCGTCCCGAAGCGCCGTCAGATGCGCCCGGAAACCGCGCCGGTGGTCGCCACGCAGGTCGTCGTACCGCCCGCAGACGGCCGCCACGACGACGGCCAGGGCGGCGCCGGGCGCGAGGGCAGGCCCTAGGGGCGCGACGGCGGCCGCCGAGCCGAAGGCGGCGGCGGCTCCGGCCTGGAGAACGACCGGCCGGCCCGCGTAGTTGACCCGTTCCCAGCTGAGCGGGTTCCCCGGCGGTCGCCGCCTCAACTGCCCGTACGCGAGCCGGGTGGCGCCGAAAGCCACGGCGAACGTACCGATCCGCCCCACATCACGCCTCACACGCCCGCCCGCCTCAGATCCCGCCTCACAGGCCCGACCCGGGTCCGCGCCTCACCCGTCCGACCCGGATCCGCGCCCCGGGCCGCGCCTCACCCGTCCGACCTGGCCGTGGCGAGGAGCTCCTCCGCGTGCGCCCTCGCCGTCTCGGAGTCCTCCTGGCCGGCGAGCATCCGGGACAGCTCCCGGACCCGCTCCTCGCCCTCCAGGACGGTGACGCCGGAGCGGGTCACGGAGCCGTCGTTGGTCTTCTCGACGAGCAGCTGCCGGTCGGCGAAGGCCGCGACCTGCGGCAGGTGGGTGACGACGACGACCTGCGCGGTCTTGGCGAGCTTGGCGAGCCGCCGGCCGATCTCCACGGCCGCCTTGCCGCCGACGCCCGCGTCGACCTCGTCGAAGAGGTACGTCGGGACGGGATCGGTCCCCGCGAAGACGACCTCCACCGCGAGCATCACGCGGGAGAGCTCGCCGCCGGAGGCGCCCTTGGCGATCGGCCGCGGCGGCGCGCCGGGGTGCGGGGCGAGCAGCAGCTCGACCTCGTCGGCCCCGGACGGCCCGTACGCGACCCGCCGGCCGCCGACCTCGACGCCCTCCGGGTCCTCGGTCTGGCTGATGTCGAACGACACGCGCGCGTGCGGCATGGCGAGCGAGGCGAGCTCGGCGGTGACCGCCCCGGCGAACCGGTCGGCCGTCTCCGTGCGAGCGTCGGTGAGCCCCTGGGCGAGGACGGACAGTTCGTCGCGCAGCCGGTCCCGCTCGGCGGTCAGCTCCTCGACGCGGTCGTCGTCGCCCTCCAGCTCGCCGAGCCGGGCCGCGCTCTCCTCGGCCCAGGCGAGGACGGCCGTGATGTCCTGGCCGTACTTCCGGGTGAGCTGGGTGAGGGCCGCGCGCCGCTCCTCGACGGCGGCGAGCCGCAGCGGGTCGGCGTCCAGGTCGTCGGCGTACCCGGCGAGCTCCCCGGCCACGTCGCCGAGCAGGATGGAGATCTCCCCCATCTGGTCGGCGAGCGCCGCGAGCGCCGCGTCGTGCGCCCGTACGGCCTCCAGGGCCCGTCCCGCGCCGGCGACGAGGGTCGTCGCGTCGACGGCCTCGGGGTCCTCGGGGTTGCCCGCGAGCGCGCCGTGCGCGAGCGCGGCGGCGGAGGCGAGGGCCTCGGCGTGCCCGAGCCGCTCCGCCTCCGCGGCGAGTTCGACGTCCTCCCCGGCGAGCGGGGCGACGGCCTCGATCTCGCCGAGCCCGAAGCGCAGCAGATCGGCCTCCTGGGCCCGCTCCCGGGCCCGGGTGGTGATCTCCTCCAGCTCGGCGGTGACGGCGCGCAGCCGCTTGTACGCCTCGCCGTAGGCGGCGAGCGGTACGGCGACGGCCTCGCCCGCGTACCGGTCGAGCGCGCCGCGCTGCCGGGCGGGCTTGAGCAGGCCCTGCTGGTCGGTCTGGCCGTGGACGGCGACGAGCTCGTCGGCGAGCTCGGCGAGCAGCCCGACGGGCACGGAGCGCCCGCCGAGGTGGGCCCGTGAGCGTCCCTCGGCCGAGATGGTGCGGCTGACGAGGAGCATGCCGTCGTCGAGCTCCGCCCCGGCCTCCTCCGCGCGCACGGCGGCGGGCGCGCCCGGGGGCACGCTGATCCGTCCTTCGACGACGGCCGAGGCCGCGCCGATCCGTACGAGGGCCGGGTCGGCCCGTCCACCGAGCAGCAAGCCCAGACTGGTCACGACCATGGTCTTGCCCGCACCGGTCTCACCGGTCACCGCGGTGAAGCCGGGCGACAGCTCGACCACCGCGTCGTCGATGACCCCGAGCGACCGTATCCGCATCTCCTCCAGCACGCCCCAGACCATACGAGGTTTCCCTGGTCCGATGCGACATCGCCCCGGGCGTAACTCTCCGGCGCGCCGATCGTTCGGGCGGCGGGAGCCGGCGCCGCGAGGAACGACGTACGTCAGTGCGGAGCGCCCCGCCACCCCGACACCGGCAGGGCGAACTTGGCGACCAGCCGGTCCGTGAAGGAGGCGTGGTGCAGCCGGGCCAGCCGTACGGGCACGGCACCCCGCCGCACCTCGACCCGCGCGCCCGCCGGAAGCTCCACGGTCCGTCGCCCGTCGCACCACAGCACGCCGTGCGGGGTGTGCGGCTCGACCTCGACGGCGAGCACCGACTCGGGGGTGGTGACGAGCGGCTTGGCGAACAGCGCGTGGGCGCCGATCGGGACCATGAGCAGGGCCTCGACCTCCGGCCACACGACCGGTCCGCCCGCCGAGAAGGCGTACGCGGTGGAGCCCGTCGGTGTCGCGCAGATCACCCCGTCGCAGCCGAAGCCGGTCACGGGACGGCCGTCGATCGCGAGCACGACCTCCAGCATCCGCTCCGGCGACACCTTCTGGACGGCCGCCTCGTTGAGGGCCCAGTCGCGGTGCAGGACGTCGCCGTTCTCGTACACGACGACGTCGAGCGTCATGCGCTCCTCGACCTCGTACGCCCTCGTCACGACCCGGTCGACGACCTTGTCGAGGTCGTCCCGCTCGGCCTCCGCGAGGAAGCCGACGCGGCCCAGGTTGATCCCGAGCATCGGGACCCCGGAGGCCCGGGAGAACTCGGCGCCCCGCAGCAGTGTGCCGTCGCCGCCGAGGACGACGAGGAGTTCACAGCCGTCGAGGGCGTCGGAGCAGGCCTCCGGCACCTTCTCGACGGACGGCGGCAGCGGCAGGTCCGAGGCCTCGGCCTCCAGGACGCGGACGCCGATGCCACAGCGCAGCAGCCCCAGGACGACCAGTTCGGCGCTGCGCACGGCGGCGGGCCTGCCGGTGTGTGCGAGCAGGAAGACGGTGCGTGATGTTCCCGATGGTGCTGCCGTTGAGCTCAACGAGGTCCCTCCGCCACGGCGCGGTCGACGTCCGCCGGATCGAGCGCGGGTGCGCCGGCCCGCAGCCACAGAAAGTACTCGACGTTCCCGGAGGGTCCGGGCAGCGGGCTGGCGGTGACGCCGAGGACACCGAGTCCGAGCTCGGCCGCCCGCCGGGCGACGTTCTTCACGGCGTCGGCCCGGAGTTCGGTGCTCCGCACGACCCCGCCCGTACCGAGCCGCTCCTTGCCCACCTCGAACTGCGGCTTGACCATCAGGACGAGGTCGGCGTCGGGCGCCGTGCACGCCACCAGGGCGGGCAGCACGAGGCCGAGCGGGATGAAGGACAGGTCGCCGACGACCAGGTCGACCGGGACTCCGTCGATCGCGTCGAGCGTCAACTCGCGTACGTTCGTCCGGTCCTTCACGGTGACGCGCTCGTCGCTCTGGAGCGACCAGGCGAGCTGCCCGTAGCCGACGTCGACGGCGACGACATGGGCGGCGCCGGAGCGCAGCAGCACGTCGGTGAAGCCGCCGGTGGAGGCTCCGGCGTCCAGGGCGCGCCGGCCCTCGACCCGCAGCCCCTGCGGTACGAAGGCCTCGAAGGCCCCGGCGAGCTTGTGGCCGCCGCGCGAGACGTAGTCGGGGTCGTCGTCGTCCTGGACGACGACGATGGCCGCGGCGGTCTCGACCTGGGTGGCGGGCTTGGTGGCGACGGTCTTGCCGACGGTCACCCGGCCCGCGGCGATCAGCTGGCTGGCGTGCTCGCGCGAGCGCGCGAGCTTGCGCCGTACCAGCTCGGCGTCGAGACGGCGGCGTGCCACTCCTGCCACGTTCGGTTCAGCTCCTGTGGTCGTGCGGACGGGGGGCGGGACGCGCGTCGAGCGAGGTCAGCTCGGCGCGCAGTCCACGGTGTACATCCTCGTACACCGCCAGGTGTCCGTCCGCCGGGAGGTGGTCCACCTCGCCGAGCCGCGCCAGGTGGGCGTCGACGGCGTCGTGGCCGGTGAGCTCCAGGTCGACGCCGAGCGGCGCGGGCGCGGCGGGCTCGTGGTCCTCCGTGGCCCCCGTGGCCTCCTCCGCCTCCTCCGCCTCCCGCTCGATGGTTCCCCGCTCGGTCGTCGTATCGCTCATCCCCCGACGCTATCGCGAAGCCCTGGGGTACGGTCGACCGCGATGGCGACGATCACTGAGTGCCGTGGCGCACTGGACAGACTTTCGGACAATCTCGCGCGGGCCGACGGCGACGTGCGGGGTGCGACCGCGCTCGACCGCACCCTGAGCTGCCACATCACGGACCTGGACACGACCTTCACGGGCCGTCTCGCCGACGGCCGGATCGAGGTCGTGGACACGGTGCCGGGCCCGCCGCCGGCGAAGGCGCAGATCCGGCTCGCGATGACCGGTGACGACCTGGTGGCGATGGTGGGCGGGGAGCTGAACTTCGCGAAGGCCTGGGCGTCCGGCCGGGTCAGGCTGGAGGCCGGCTTCCGCGACCTGCTGAAGCTGCGCTCGCTCCTGTAGGACCGCCCCGACGGTCCTACTTCCGCAGCGCGGGGACGCCCTCGGCCTGGCCGTCGGCCTGACCCTCGGTCTGGCCCTCTGTCGGGCCCTCGGTCTTCCGGGCCCGCGCCTTGCGTCCGGCCGGTACGACCAGCGGCGTACCGGTCTCCGGGTCCTCGATGACCTGGCAGCGCAGTCCGAAGACCCGCTCGACGAGCTCGGCCGTGACGACCTCGGACGGCGGGCCCTCGGCGACGACCTCGCCGTCCCGGACGGCGATGAGGTGGGTCGCGTACCGGGCCGCGTGGTTGAGGTCGTGGAGGACGGCGACGAGCGTCCGGCCCTGTGTCTCGTGCAGCTCGGCACAGAGGTCGAGGACGTCGATCTGGTGCTGGATGTCGAGGAACGTCGTCGGCTCGTCGAGGAGCAGCAGCGGAGTCTGCTGGGCGAGCGCCATGGCGATCCACACCCGCTGGCGTTGCCCGCCGGAGAGCTCGTCGACGTACCGCTCGGCCAGTTCGGCGACGCCCGTCGAGGCCATCGACTCCTGGACGATCCGCTCGTCCTCGGGCGACCACTGCCGCAGCAGCCCCTGGTGCGGGTAGCGGCCCCGGGCGACGAGGTCGGCGACGGTGATGCCGTCGGGCGCGATCGAGGACTGGGGCAGCAGACCGAGGGTCTTGGCGACCTTCTTGGCGGGCAGGGAGTGGATCGACGCCCCGTCGAGCAGGACGCGACCCTCGGCGGGCTTCAGCATCCGGGAGAGGGCGCGCAGGAGGGTCGACTTGCCGCAGGCGTTGGGCCCGACGATGACGGTGAAGGAGTGGTCGGGGATCTCGACGGACAGGTCACGGGCGATGACCCGCTGCTCGTACGCGAGGGTGACCGATTCCGCGCTCAGACGCTGCTTCTGCCGACCGGCCATGCTCGTACTCCTGTTGTCCTTGTTCGTGGTCATATCCGGCCCGCCTTGCGTTCGGTGACGAGCAGCCAGAGCAGATAGCAGCCGCCGAGGATGCCGGTGACGACGCCGACCGGGAGCTGGCGCTCGCCGAAGGCGTTGGTGGCGATCCAGTCGGCGCCGAGCAGCAGCGCCGAGCCCATGAGGGCGGAGGCGGCGAGGTTGGGCCCGGGGGCCCGGGTCAGCCGGCGGGCCAGCTGGGGCGCGCTCAGCGAGACGAAGACGATCGGCCCGGCGGCGGAGGTGGCGACGGCGACGAGCAGCACGGCCGAGGCCATCAGGACGATCCGGGTCCGCTCGACCTTCACCCCGAGGGCGTACGCGGCGTCGTCGCCCATCTCCAGCATGCGCAGGGCCCTGCCGTGGCCGAGGACGAGCGGCAGCAGGACGCAGCAGACGGCGAACAGCGGCCAGAACTGGGACCAGTCGCGCCCGTCGAGGGAGCCGGTCATCCACACGGTGGCGCGGGTCGCGTCCGACAGGTTGGCCTTGGTGATCAGGTAGTGGATGACGGAGGTGAGCATCGCGGCGGCGCCGATGCCGACGAGGACGAGCCGGTAGCCGTGCACGCCCTTCTTCCACGCCAGCAGATAGATCGTCACGCCGGTGACGAGCCCGCCGACGACGGCCCCGCCGGCCGCGGCGGCGGCGCTGCCCTGGAAGAGGACGATGACGGCGAGCGCGCCGACGGTGGCGCCCTGGCCGAAGCCGATGACGTCGGGGCTGCCGAGCGGGTTACGGGAGACCGACTGGAAGACGGCTCCGCCGACGGCGAGCGCGGCGCCGACGAGGACGGCGACCAGGACCCGCGGCAGCCGCAGGTCCATGACGGCGAACTCCTGGACGACGGTCCCCTTGCCGAGGAGCGTGTCGACGACCTCGCCGGGCGACATGGGGAAGTCCCCGGTGCCGATGAGGACGACGGCGAGGGCGAGGGTGAGCACGAGCAGGCCGAGGGCGGAGAGCGCGGCCCGGGGCTCGTACCGTACGGAGAGGCCGCCGCCGGCCCGCAGGGTCTTGGTGGTCACAGCTGGGCCATCCTCTTGCGGCGGACGAGTCGGATGAAGACGGGCCCGCCGATGAGGGCGGTCACGATGCCGACCTGGAGCTCCGAGGGCCGGGCCACGAGCCGCCCGACGACATCGGAGCCGAGGAGCAGGACCGGCGCGAGAACGGCCGCGTACGGCAGGATCCAGCGCATGTCGGGCCCGGTGATCGCCCGCACCATGTACGGGACCATCAGCCCGAGGAACACGATGGGGCCGCAGGCCGCGGTGGCGGCTCCGCACATCAGGGTGACGGACACCATGGCGATGACGCGGGTCCTGTTGATGTGCGCGCCGAGCGCCCGCGCGGTGTCGTCACCCATCTCCATGGCGTTCAGGGGGCGCGAGATGAGAAGCGCGAGGACGGCGCCGCCCAGGATGAAGGGGGCGACCTGGCGAATGGTCGCCATGTCGGCGGAGGCGAGCGATCCGACGGTCCAGAACCGCAGCCGGTCGAGGGCGGCGGAGTTCAGCAACTGGACGGCGTTGACGTACCCGTAGAGCGCGGCGGTGGCGGCGGTCCCGGCGAGCGCGAGGCGCACCGGGGTGGCGCTGCGGCTGCCCCCGAGCAGATAGACGACCACGGCGACGACAGCGGCTCCGACGAAGGCGAACCAGACGTAGTCCTTGACGTCGGACACCCCGAGGAACGCGATCGCCGAGACGACGGCGGCGGCGGCCCCCGCGTTGACCCCGAGCAGCCCGGGCTCGGCGAGCGGATTACGGGTCAGCCCCTGCATCACGGCCCCGGACAGCCCGAGAGCGAGCCCGACGAGCAGCCCGAGGAGAGTACGAGGGACGCGTACGTCATGGATGACGACGTCATTGCCGACACCGCTGTTCCGGAACAACCCGTGCCACACGTCGCCGAGCGGCACCGGCTTGGCGCCGATCATGATGCTCAGGACACAGACCAGCAGCAGGACCGCTACGGCCACCACCAGCCCGACGGCACGCACGGAGTTCCGGCGCGTCGGAGACGGGGCGGCGGACGTCGGCTCCGCGCTCGCTCGGGAGGGACTCTCAACCAACACGGAGTTAGGTTAGCCTACCCAATTTTCTGCCCTCGCCCGGCTCAGGGCGAAGCCCCCGGCCGGGACAGCGGGACCCTCACCACCCCAGCAGGGGAACCCTCACCACCCCAGCAACGCCAACGCCTTCCCCGCGTCCGCCTCACACACCCCATTGCCCGCGGCAGACCACGCGGCCCCGCACAGCGCCCGCACCCCGTCCATCACATCCGCCCCGGAGGCCGCCCCCGCAGCCCCCTCCAGCAGCAACTCGCCCCCGCTCACCGACGCCCGCCACCCCCCGCACACCACGACTCCCCCGGCCTCCCCGACGACCTCCGGCTGCTCCACGAGCAGCCCCCGCAGATCCGCCGCCACATACGTCGGCCGATGCTCCGGCGCCGCCGTCAGCAGCTGCGGCACATCCGTCACCCCGGTGAGGACGAGCAGCGAGTCCACCCCGCCGTTGAACGCGCCCTCGATGTCCGTGTCCAGCCGGTCCCCGACCACCAGCGGCCGCTCGGCCCCCGTCCGCAGCACCGTCTCCCGGTGCATCGGCGGCAGCGGCTTCCCCGCGACCTTCGGCTCCGCCCGGCCCCCGCTGGCGATCCGCACGACCTCCACCGCGGCACCGTTCCCCGGCCCGATCCCCCGCGCGCCCGGAATCGTCAGGTCGGTGTTCGAGGCGTACCACGGCACCCCCCGCTGCACCGCGTACGCCGCCTCCGCGAACCGCCCCCACGGCAGGTCAGGACCGCCGTACCCCTGGACGACCGCCGCCGGTTCGTAGTCCGCCGACTCCACCGGTACGAGGCCCCGCTCGCGCAGCGCCACCCGCAGCCCCTCACCCCCGATGACCAACACCCGCGAGCCCGGCGGCACTTCGTCGGCGATCAGCCGCGCGACCGCCTGCGCCGAGGTGACCACGTCCCCGGCCACCGCCGGCACCCCCAGCTCGGTGAGGTGCGTCGCGACCTCCTCCGGCGTCCGCAGCGCGTTGTTGGTGACGTAGGCCAGGTGCATGCCGCCGGTCCGTGCCACCCCGAGCGCCTCGACGGCGTACGGAATGGCCTCCCCGCCCGCGTACACGACACCGTCCAGGTCGAGGAGCGCCGTGTCGTACGCCGCGCTCAGCGGCACCGCGCTGCTCCCCGGAAGCCTCCTGCCGCCGTCCCGCCGCCCCTGGCCGATCCGCTCCGTCACCACTCGCTCCTCGCCTCGTCACGCCCCGCTCGCCGGGTGAGATTCCCCCGCTCCCCCCGATCATCGCTCATGCCCCCGCACACATACGATGTCGAGATGAACACCTCAGGTCACGCGGCCGACGCCGTCCGCGACGACACCGCAGGGCTGCGCCTGGCCCCGTTCCGCGGACTCCGTTACGTCCCCGAACGGGTCGGCAGCCTCGCCGCCGTGACGTCTCCTCCCTACGACGTCGTCGTACGACCTGACGGACTTCTCCATCTGGAATCGGCCGACCCCCACAACATCGTCCGCCTGATCCTCCCCCAGGCGATCACCGCCGGCACCCGCCACCGCAAGGCGGCCGTCACCCTCGACCGCTGGCTCGCCGACGGCGTCCTCGCCCCGGACCCCGAGCCCGCGCTCTACGTGTACGAGCAGGACGGCGACGGCATCCTCCAGAGGGGCATCATCGGTGCCCTGGAGCTCTCCACGCCGGCCGAGGGAGTGGTCCTCCCCCACGAGGACGTCATGCCGCACGTCGTCGAGGACCGTGCGGCCCTCATGCGGACGACGGCCGCCAATCTGGAGCCCCTGCTCCTCACCTACGTCGGAGAGCCCGACGGCGGCGCCGACGCCGTCATCGAGCGCACCGTCCGCCGCGAGCCCCTGCTCTCCACCACCACGGAGGACGGCTTCCAGCACCGCCTCTGGGCGGTCACCGACCCGGCCGAACAGGCCTTCGTCGCCGCGGAACTCCGTCACCACCAGGCCCTCATCGCCGACGGCCACCACCGCTGGGCGACCTATCTGCGCCTGCGCGAGGAGCACACCGCTCCCGGCCCCTGGAACTACGGCCTGGTCCTCCTCATCGACACCGCCCGCTACCCCCTGCGGGTCCGCGCCATCCACCGCCTCCTCAACCGCCTGCCGGTCGCCGACGCCCTGGCGGCGCTCGGCGACTCCTTCCGGGTACGCCGGATCGAGCGCCCCCTTCCGGTGGCCTTGGAGGCCCTGGCCACCGCCGCGGCCGAAGGCAACGCGTTCCTCCTCGCGGGTGACGGCGCCTTCCATCTCCTCGACCACCCGGACGCCACGCTCCTCGACCGCACGATCCGCACGGACCGCCCGGACGCCTGGCGCACCCTGGACGCGACCGTCCTGCACTCCACCCTCCTGGACCACGTCTGGCACATCCCGGACGCGCCCGAGGACATCGCCTACATCCACGACACCCAGGCAGCGGTCGCCCAGGCGGAACGCCGCGGCGGTACGGCCGTCCTCATGCATCCGGTACGGGAGGAGGTCGTACGGGACCTCGCACGGCAGGGCGTGACCATGCCCCGCAAGTCGACCTCGTTCGGCCCGAAGCCCGCGACCGGCCTGGTCCTGCGAAGCCTCGCACTGGACTGAGCCCCTGGAAAACGAAGAAGGGCGGCACCCCGAGGGGTGCCGCCCTTTCTCACATGTTCACCGGATCAGCGGACGTCACGGTCGTCGACGTCCTCATCCTCGATGTCGTCATCGCTGATGTCCTCGTCACGAACGTCCACGTCCACGTCCAGGTCCAGGTCGCCCTCGACGTCGACATCGACGTCGTCCTCGACCTCGTCGACACGCCCCTCGACGAGCTCGTCCTCCGAGTCGTCGAAGGCGTCCACGAACTCGACGCCGTCCAGCTCGGCGAGCCGGTCCGAGGCGTCCGTGACGCCGTCCTTGTCAGCCTCCAGCGCCTTGGCGAACCACTCCCGCGCCTCGCTCTCCCGCCCGGCGGCGAGCAGCGCGTCGGCGTAGGCGTAGCGCAGGCGCGCGGTCCACGGGTGCACGGCACCGGACGCGAGCTCGGGGCTCTGCAGCGTCACGATCGCGGCGTCCAGCTGGTCCATGTCCCGACGGGCGCCGGCGGCCACGAGCCGCATCTCGACCTGACCGGCCTTGTCCAGCTTCTGCACCTCGGGCTCGCCGGCCATCGCCAGCGCGCGCTCGGGACGGCCCATGCCGCGCTCGCAGTCGGCCATGACGGGCCACAGCTCGACACCACCGCTCATCCGCCGTGCCGCCCGGAACTCGGCCAGCGCCTCGGAGTACTTCTGGGTGGCGTACGCGGCGAAGCCGGCGGCCTCACGCACGGCCGCGACACGCGACGCGAGCCGCAGAGCGATACGGGAGTAGTCGTACGCCTTGTCCGGCTCCTCGTCGATGAGCTGGGCGACCATCACGAGGTTGCGCGAGACTTCCTCGGCCAGCCCCTTGGGGAGGCTCATCAGCTCCTGGCGCACGTCCGGGTCGATCTCGTCACCGGTGACCTCCGGCGGGATCGGCAGCCGCTTGATCGGCGCGCGGTCGCCACGGTCCCGGTCACGGTCGTCCCGCGCCCCGTAGCCACCCCGGTCGTCCCGCCCGCGGAACCCACCACGATCGCCGTCACGCCGGTCGTCACGACGGAAGCCGCCACCGGTGCCACCGCCACGGTTGTCGTCGCGACGGTCGTCACGACGGAAGGGAGGCCGCTCGTCACGACGCTCGTCCCGACGGAACCCACCACCACGGCTGTCATCGCGCCGGTCGTCCCGCTGGAACGAGGACGGCCGCTCGTCACGACGGAACCCACCGCCGGCGCCGCCGCCACGGTTGTCGTCGCGACGGTCGTCACGACGGAACGCCGGCCGCTCGTCACGACGCTCATCGCGACGGAACCCACCACCACGGTTGTCGTCCCGCTGGAAGGAGGACGGCCGCTCGTCACGACGGAAGCCACCGCGGTTGTCATCGCGACGGTCGTCCCGCTGGAACGACGAGGGCCGCTCATCGCGACGGAAGCCACCACCGGTGCCACCGCCACGGTTGTCATCCCGCCCACGGAACCCACCGCCGGCGCCGCCGCCACGGTTGTCGTCACGACGGTCGTCACGACGGAACGCCGGCCGCTCGTCACGACGCTCGTCCCGACGGAACCCACCACCACGGTTGTCGTCCCGCTGGAACGAGGACGGCCGCTCGTCACGACGGAAGCCACCACCGGCGCCGCCACCACGGTTGTCATCCCGACGGTCATCCCGACGGAACGCCGGCCGCTCGTCACGACGCTCATCGCGACGGAACCCACCGCCACGGTTGTCGTCACGGCCTCGGAAGCCACCACCGGTACCGCCACCACGGCTGTCGTCACGGCCACGGAACCCACCACCGGTACCGCCACCACGGTTGTCATCGCGGCCTCGGAAGCCACCACCGGTGCTACCGCCGCGGTTGTCATCGCGACGGAACCCACCGCCGGTACCGCCACCACGGTTGTCATCGCGGCCTCGGAAGCCACCACCGGTGCTACCGCCGCGGTTGTCATCGCGACGGAACCCACCACCGGTACCGCCACCACGGTTGTCATCGCGGCCTCGGAAGCCACCACCGGTGCTACCGCCGCGGTTGTCATCGCGACGGAACC